>JAAZOT010000055.1 GCA_012797605.1 Spirochaetales bacterium
AATAGGTCAAATACGCAAGGTTGGCAGGTTGCAGTAACGGAAGGGAGGGGATTTGAACCCCTGGTACAGTTTTACCCGTACACACGCTTTCCAAGCGTGCACCTTCAGCCTCTCGGTCACCCTTCCATATATGTATTATTAACTTAACATCATATTAAATTCAGTCAAGATAATTTATAGTTCTATCTCTTGCAGCTTTTTTTCAAGTGATGAAATACTAATTAGATATACTATCAAATTTTCCAAAGATGTAATTAATAAAATTAAAATAAGACCAGTTAGCAAAACAATGTTTGATTTGTCATTAATTGAAGGTATCAATCTTACTAAAAAAGTTGAACTTGCTTTTAAAAGATACTTTGTTTGAAAAAAAAGGAAAACTGCATAGCCCATACCAACAAATATTGCATATACTGCATTAAAGTTTTGTTTCATTGCTACTATAGGATTATCCCAAGAAAGTTTTGGTTTTGTAATATCAAAATTCAAAGATATTATATGAAATAATATTGATGAAATAAGGGATATAATACAGATTAGTAAAATTACAAGAATATCAATTTTCAATAAAAAATAGATAAAAGTGGTCGAAAGTAAAATTCCAATAAATGTAATAATTAGACCATGAGTAAGTTTACTAAAGATATAATCCTTTGGTTTTATTGGAAGTGTTTTTAATATACTAAAGCTTTTTCCTTCTCTTGAAATTGCTGTACTTGTTATACTGCTGAAATCTCCCAATAAAAAAGAAATTACAATAGATATACTTACAATAAAATTTAAGTTGTCTTTATTATTTAATAACAATAAAGCCAGATTTTTCATATCTGCTGTATTTTTCATGCTAAAATAGTAAGTTATGACAAGGATTATTGGCATTAATATAATTACAAAAGGACCATTTAAAAAATAGTTTGGTTCTCTATAAATTGAAAGTATTTCTTTTTTTAAAAGCGAAATAAATGGCTTTTTTTCATTATACAATGATGAATTTTTAGATTTTTTATTATTTATTTTTTCTTTTTTAATATTAGTAATAAGAAGAAGTTTTTTATATATTGGACCAAAAATAATAATTATTAGCTGATATAGTAAAAATAAAACGCCTACTTGAATTAAATAATGTAAAAATCTTAAAATTGTTCTTTCTTTTACAACATTATTTACAATATAGTTAAAAAACAAGAATAGTGGACTTAAAATTAATTCTATTGTGCTTAATAATTTAGTATTTTTATTTAAAAGATTCACCAAGACATTCATTATTCCAGAAGGGTTTTGGGCAAGTTTTTGGAAGGCTATATTATAACCAATCAAGATTGGAAGAAAAATAAAGATAGAAAGATAAGTCATCAAATCCTTATTCTTCAAAAACTTAAATATATTTACTAAAAATAAAGATACAGCAATACCTATGAATGAAGCAAATAGATTTACGATAATAGCTTGAATAAAAAATATTATGTAATAATCAAAGGTAAGTTTTTCTATTATTCCATAAATTGCAAATTGTACAAAAGCCATTATTATAAAGAAAAATCCATTTGTTAATGAAATATTTATTATTTTCGATGAAAACAAGGTTTTATCATCTATAGGTAATGTCAAAAGATATTCTTCACTGGATGTTAAATTTAAGAAAAAATTTATTGAAAAGAAAGTAATTATTATATTTAAAAAGCCAATAACAACAATTAAAAATGTCATACTAATGGATGCTAAATCAAATCTATCCAAAATCTTATCGTATATCTGAATTTTTTGATCCCCCAAACCATGAAGCTGACTAAATAGTTCGAAAGAAATCATCCCCCATAACCCTAAAAGACTTCCAAATCCATAAATAATAAGAATAATAAAACCTATCTGTCTTAGTCCACTCTTTATTTTATTTTCTTTTTCATTTGCTTTTTTAAGGCTTTCAAATCTACCTGTAAATATCTGCTTAAAATAAATATATAGAAGTTTTAATGATATTTTATTCATCTACCAACTCCAGAAAAAGTTCTTCAAGTGTTCCTTTTTGATTTTTAATTGTTTGAAGTTCAGAAATGGTACCAACAAATATTAATTTCCCCTTATTTATGATGCCAACTCTATCACAAAGTTGCTCGGCTATTTCAAGAATATGAGTAGAAAAAAATATGCTTTTACCTTCATCAGCTTTTTCTTTCATCATTGTTTTAAGCGTATGAGCCATAAGAGGATCAAGTCCTACAATTGGTTCATCTAAGATCCAATTCTGAGGGTCATGGATTAAAGATCCTATCAATAAAAGTTTTTGTTTCATACCTCTCGAATAAGTATTAATATAGTTATGAATAGCATCTTTTAACTCGAAAGTTTCGCAGAGTCTTTCTATCCTTTCCTTTCTAGTTTTTTTATCTACTTTATATATGTCTGCAAGGAAATTAAGATATTCTATTCCTTTTAGTCTCCAAATTATATCTGAATTATCTGGTACATATCCAAATTTATCTTTCGCCTGAATAGGTTGCTTTTTTATAGAACTACCATCGATAAAAATATCTCCTTCATCTGGATTTAAAATCCCTGTTATCATCTTAATTGTCGTTGTTTTACCAGCTCCATTTGGACCTAAAAATCCAAATATTTCTCTATTATTAATCTCGATAGATAAATTATCTACTGCTTTTCTTTCTTTAACATAAGATTTAGAAACATTTTCAATTTTAATCATAAAAAAGCTCCTTATCTAATTTCTTTTCAATTCTATTTTTAATCCAGTCTCTTTATTTTATTAAAAAAAGTTATTGTAAAACCTTCAAAAAATTGGGATGGAAGAATCCTATAAATAGGTAATTTAACCTTTTTCAAGTATATATATTCAACATAAACATCAGGGATATTCTTAAATATTTCAGAATTTTTAAAAGTATCTAACTCATAATGTTTTGAAATATCTTCTAAAACTTTTTCATTCTCTATTTTATTTAAAGTGCAGGTTGAATATACACAAAATCCTCCATCTTTCAATGTCTTTAATGCACTATTTAATATTTTTTTCTGCAAATTTGAATACTTTTCCACTTCTTTGTCAGACCATTTGACATATTCTTTCTTATCATTTTTCAAAAATCTACCTTCTCCGCTACAAGGAGCATCTACAAGGACTTTATCGAAGTTGTTATGAAATTTTTCATCAAGATTTTCTGCTTTTTCATTCAAAAGATTTACTTTACAACCAAGTAAATCAATATTGTGATGTAATCGTTCAAATCTTATTTTATCCTTTTCATTAGCATAAATAATAGCTTTATTATTAGAAAGAGCAGAAAGTAAAGTAGTTTTACTTCCTGGAGCAGCTGTAATATCTAAGATAACCTCATTTTCTTTAGGGTCAATCAGATATGCAGGTAGCATACTTGAAAAACTTTGAAGATAAATAAGACCTTCTCTTATTAAAGAAAGTTTTAATGCCTTACTTTCATTTAAATCAATAAAATAATAAGCATTATTGAAAAAGGAAGATTTTTTAAATTCGATTTTTTCTTCTTTTAATCTTTGAATTGCATTATCAATTTCTGTTTTTAATGTATTGACTCTAAATGTAGTAAATCTTTTTTTATTAAAACCATTGACAATCTTTTGACTTATAGAAGAAGGAAACTGTTTGTTTATATAATTATAATAATATTCAAAAAATTTTTCCATTAATTTTGATTACTGTTTCTACTTTTTAACTTAAAAAGAAGAGAAAAAAGAATTAGAACAATAAAAATATTATATAAAGATTGTTTTTTAACTGTATAATTTTCTAAGATAAATTTCTCCATAAATTTTCCCAATTGATCCAATCCAGAGGCACTAACTTTATCTGCTGTATCATTGTATGTATGGTAGAAAAGAACTGGGAACTGGTTTAATGATACTGCTGCATATCCTTTCTTATTAAAAGGGATATGGTCTGATTCGCCAATTATATTTCCTATTGAAAAATAAAGATTATTCTTTGAACCAAAATTTTTTATATTTTCAGCTAATTTTTTTGCTGGATGATTTAAATTAATTCCCTGATAAAGTAAAATATTATAACTTCTTGGTTTTGCATAAGCGACCATATCAAAATTAATTATTTGTAACTTAGAAAGATCAATAATTGGATTATGAACAAAATTGTAAGAGCCATATAAACCATTTTCTTCAGCATTAAAAATGACAATTAAAGGATTTACAGTTAGTATATCTTTATAATTTGCGAGTACCTTTGCCATTTCAAGGACAAATGCGACTCCAGATGCATTATCCAAAGCTCCTGGGAAATATGAGCCATCTGGATCTTTTCCTAGATGATCTATATGAGCTGAAAATCCTAAATAATTAAAATTTTTACTTTCCAAATTAGGATTTTTTAAAATTGCAATCAAATTTTCAGTTTGAACCTTTTTAAATTTAAGTGGCATTTTTATATGAATTTTCATATTTTTCGAAACATAAATATCTTCTTGAATCAATTCGGAATGCGACCTAAGTAAATATAAAAGTTCTCGAGAAATATATAATTTTATTATCTTTCTTTTCTTATTTGATGTTTCTGTTTTATTATATTTTGTACAGGTACTTGCCCACTTTATATTTTCACTAAAAGTTGGAATTAATATTGCTTTGACTTTAGCATTAATATAAATAAGATCTTGAGCTTCAGTTCCATTATATTCATTATTAACAACAACAATAGAATTATGGAATAATTTACTTTTTTTATTATAGATACTTTGTTCATCAATTATTACTTTCGATATTATTTCACCATCTGATGAATAACCATCTAATGATTCTTTAAAATCCTTTCTATGTTTAAAAGATCTTTCAACATATCCATCTTTATTTAATATTTCAAATATAGGTTCAGATTCTATAAATGGAACTAATGCAGTAAAAGGTTGTCTTATTATTTCATAACCTGACGATTCTAATATTTTATTGCAAAACTCCAATGATTTTAAATTTCCTTCTGTTGAAGCTTTTCTTCCTTCGTATTCTGGAGAAGTAAATTCTCTAACATAAGAGAATGCTCTTTCACCAGTAAAAACAGAAGTCTGGTTAATAATCTGAAAAGATAAAAAAAATATTATAGCTATAGAAATAAAAATAAGGTAGAAAACTCTAATTTTTATTTTTTTCATCACAAACCCCTTATTTTATTTTACTATGCAACCCTATACTTATAGTTAAAATGAAAATTACAAAGTAAATATTATATAAAGATTGTTTTTTAACTGTATAATTTTCTAAGATAAATTTCTCCATAAATTTTCCCAATTGATCCAATCCTGATGCACTAACTTTATCTACTGTATCATTGTATGTATGGTAGAAACTTTCTGGGAATTGATTTAAACTAGCAGCGGTATAACCTGCTTCATTAAAAGGATAATGATCTGTATTTGAACTTAAATTATCAAGGATAAATTTAAAATCGTTGTTGGCTCCAAAACTTCTAATTTTTAAAGCAAATTCCTTTGCTGGATGATTAGATTTATTTCCTTGATAAAACAAAAGATTATAACTTACTGGTTCCTCCGAGGCTACCATATCAAAATTTATCAAATTTAATTTTAATAAATTCATAAAATTAGAATGAACAAAATACTCTGAACCACATAAACCATTTTCTTCAGCATTAAAAAGTATTATTAAAGGATTTACAGTCAATATATCTTTATAATTTGCTAGCACCTTTGCCATTTCAAGGACAAAAGCGACTCCAGATGCATTATCTAGAGCCCCTGGGAAATATGAACCATCTGGATCTTTTCCTAGATGATCTATATGAGCTGAAAATCCCAAATAAGCAAAATCATTAGTAGAAGTATTTATTTTTTCATTTTTTAACCTAGCTATAATATTTTCCGTCTTTACATTCTTGAAACTAAGGGAAAGTGAAAGATTAATCTTAGAATTTTCCGAAACAAATAAATTTTCTTCTATTTGTTTACATTTAGATTTTAATTGCGTGAATACATCGTAAGTTATATATATTTTTATTATCTTATCTTTTTTGCTTAAAAAAGAACTTTTATCATAACCTGGATAACCTGAGGCTTTTAAAATAGATTCTGTTGAATAAGGTATTAAAATTGCTTTAACTTTAGCTTTTATGTAAGCAAGATCTTGATCTGCTTTTCCATTATAATCGTTATTAACAATGACAATTGAATCATTAAATATCTTACTTTTTAAGTCATAAACGCTTTTACCATCTATAATAAATTTTGAATTAACAGAACCACCTGCTGCATAACCAGATAACACTTCCTTATAATCTTTTCTATGAATATAACATTTTATTATTTGTCCGTTTTCATCTAGAAGTTCAAAAACTGGTTTATCTTCTATAAAAGGAACGAGTGCTGAAAAACTTTGTCTAATGGTTTCAAAACCAGAGTCATTCAATAATTTTTCAGCATAAGCCAAAGCTTTTAAATTTCCTTCTGTTGATGGTTTTCTTCCTTCATATTCTGGAGAAGAAAGATCAATAACATGAGAATAGGCTTGACTTGAATTAAAGATATAAGTTTGCGTTAAGGATTGAAAAGATAAAAAAAGTACAGTAAGAAGAAGTAAAATTAGAAGTAGACCTTTTAATTTAATTTTTTTCATCTAGATCCTTTTTCTTTTTTTCATCATAAAAATCTAAAACTTGTATATTCGAAATTAATCTAATTTTTTCCTTCTGTATAAAATTTAAGATATCTATATTTATTTCATGTTTAAACCTTAAAAATTCCATAAAATCCTTTGTAATTAAGTAATAATAAACATCCAACTGAATTGTCATATCTGAAATTGAGGTAATGTAACATCTTTCAATCTCTGCTTCTTTATGTTTTAATATAATTTCAATTATAGATTGCCTAATCTTCTCTATTTTTTTTGGAGTAGTATTCAAAGGTAATTTAAATTGAATAAAAACTCTTCTTTTTTCTATATTCTTGAAATTCCTAAGTTTACTACCAACTAAAATGTTGTTTGGTACTATTAAGAGTTCTCCATCCAAAGTCCTTATTCTGGTAGATTTAATCCCAACAAATTCAACTGTTCCAGAAAGATTCTCGTATGAGACAAAATCTCCTACCTCAAAAGGTTTATCTGCCAAGATTGATATATAACTAAACAAATCGTTAAAAATATTTTGAGTAGCTAAGGCAATTATAACACCACCTATACCCAAACCAGCGAGAAGATTTGTAACTTTTATTCCCAATATATTCAAACATACTAATATTGCTATAAACCAGATCAGTATTTTAGATATTAGATTTATTGTTTTTATTGTTTTTCTAGTCTCAGTTTTATCTAAAGATTCAAATAACCTTGTTTTTAATATTAAATCTATGAGAGTAATAAATATTTGAGCCAAGCCAAAAGTTAGCATTATTGAAATGAAATGACCAAAATATTTTTTAAAACTTGAATCTTTTAATAATGGATTCGCTATAAAATAGACTAGAAGTATAAAAAATATGAATAGAAATTTTCTTTGAAATGGAGCAAATAATTTTTTAAATGAATCTTTCTCAATCTTACTTTTTTTGGAAAGATAGGCTTTTATAATCGAGATAATTAGGAATTTTAAAAGTACATAAACAGGTAATGATAATAGAATAGTCAATATCGGGATAATATATTTAAGATAGTAGTTATTTAAATGAAAAATATCACTAATCAGTTTATATATATTTTGAAGCATAGATAATCAATTAAATTATCTATTATTAATTATCCTCTTCATTTTCATCTTCATTAAACTCAATATCGTTATCATCATCTTCAACATTTTCTTCGTAATCATCTTCTATACCATGATCATGAGCATGACCATGTTCTAGTTCTTCTTTGGTAGCTTCTCTAACATCACTTATCTCGATATCAAAATTTAAGTTTACCCCAGCCAATGGATGGTTTGCATCGATTGTCACATCTTTTTCTGTGAAATCGACAACTGTAACAATATGAAAGCCATCCTGTGATTGAATCTGAAGCTGAAGACCTTTTTCTAATGGTTCACTTCCAAAATAAGTTCTATCAACAGTCATAATGAGATTATCATCATGTAAACCATAGGCATTTTCAGCATCAACATGAATGGAAAAACGATCATTAATATTTTTGCCTTCTAATTCATTTTCAAGACCAGGAATAATCTGGTGTGCACCATGTAAATAACTAAAAGGTTTACCTGATTCTGTTTGATCAAGAATAACACCATTATCATCCTTTACAGTATAAAAAAAGCTAACAACTTTGTTTTTTGAAACTAACATTCTACATTCCTTAATATTTATTTATTAACCTCAAAATATAACATATCAATATTAAATTTAGAAATAAAAATAGAATAAAAGTAATACTGATTATTCTTATACTAAGAGAGTTAATACTAAAAAAATATAATAAATAAAAATAAAAAAGTAAAGATAAAAAGTATTTTTTTATTCTGTAGTTACTTCTGTATCTTTTATAATTTCTGAATCAGTAGTTTCCTGTATGATATATTCACCAGACCATTCATTATTTTCTACATATAGTGCTGCCAATTGCCAAATATATTGAGTGATTTTAGGATCTAATACGACCTCTTTTTCCATCCTTTTTACAAGGTTTTTACCATCGTAAAATTCAAAAACAACCTTCTTTTTATGCCATGGAATTACAATTTGACCAGGAACCCCTTTATGGAAAGTAAAAACTTGATCTTGATATAATTTTTTAACTAAAATTTTTGAAGAAACCAGATTTGCAAAATCAACAAAAGCACTTTTACTAACCGGATTTATTATTTTACAGGTATATAAAGCTTCAATTTCTGTACCATTTGATGTAATAAATTTTTGATTAAAAATATAAACCGTATGGCCTTTACCAACATTGTATAAAAAAACTATCAATAATATGTATAATATTATAGCGGAAATTTTTACTATGATCCCCTTAATATTTGAATTCATACTATCCCCTTATACCAATTTTTGAAATACTAATTATAAGGTTTTTATCTATAAACTTAATATTTTTCTCTAATCATCATTACTAAAATTATCTTTACTTAGAAAATCTTAATCATTATTCTGTTTTTGTTTTAGGAGTAGTAGTATTTTGTCTTAATGCCATTCTTTCTCTTTCTTTTTCTTTGTGCCTTTTCCATGAATATAATACAAGTGCTATAGCTATGATACCATAAGATACAAATACTCTAAAATATTCTCCAACCTGTGCGTTTCCAAGAATGTTTTTACCAGCCATAGGTGAAACTATAAACATAAGATGGAATAAGGTGACTCCTAAAAATACATTACCAATATTTGCACTAGATACAGTTGCTCCGCCTACTAAAAGTGAGGCTGCTGCAAATTGACCAGTCTGATCATGACTATTGTAAGTTGAGAGAGTGCCGACATTTTGCAAGAAGATAATTTGACCTATTGCGGCAAGAACAGTGGATATCACAATTGAAAGCAACCTTGTTCTATCAGAAGCTATACCTGATGATTCGGCTATTAGTCTATCCTGTCCTACTGCTCGCATATCTTGACCAATCTTTGTTTTCTTAAACCAAATGATAAAAAAACAAAAAAGTGCTATCAATATAAAAGTTGCAATTGGGATTTTGATACCAGGATCATATTGTGTTTTAAGAATTGTTATTGGTATAAAATCGTCTATGCATTGTCTAATAGCTTGTAAATTTATTGCATTTCTAATTCCAAAACCTCTAGATAGTAAAAGAAGTTTATTTTTAATTGGGATCACTGGACCCATCATGTATAAGACAATAAACTGATAAAATCCATTCATGAAGAATCCTAAAATCATTGAGGTTACCATCTCTCTCCCTTTTGCTCTATTTAAAATATAGCCACATAAAAACCCAAGTAAAATTGCGATTGGAAGAGAAACCAAAATTGCAAGAAAAAATCCAGGAATTCCAACGATACTCCAGTCTGTAATTAAAATCAAAGATATTTGTCCAGCCATTGCTCCGAGGACCATGGCAAAATTTATACCCATACCAGCCATTATAGGAAGAAGTAAGGATAAAACTAGAAAAGAATTCCTTGCCAACCTTGTTAAAAGCTCATTTATAAGGTATTTTACCGTAAAATGTGACATTGGAACTGTAAAGATCAAAAAGATTATAAACATTATTGGAACAGGATATTTAGATATAAAAATCATAATATTCTTGAAAATATTCTTCAGTAATTCGTTTTTATTATCTATCTTTCTCATCTGTTTCCCTTTGTTTTTCTTGTTAAAGCGTAGAGGATCATACCCATAGAAATTATTATTCTAAATATCTCAGACATATCTGTCTGAAGTAAACTATTTATAACAGAAGGAGCCATTGTTAATATTCCTTGAAATAAAAATGTCCCTATTATTACATTACCGATGTTAGCTTTATGAACAGATGCTCCGCCCAGTAGTATAGCTGCAACTGCTGGGAATCCCATATATAGAGGTCCATTATATATTTGGATAAAACCATAGCTTTGTTGATAAATTATAATACCAATTGCACCTAAAACCGTAGAAATAACAACTGAAAGTGTCCTCATTTTATCAACACTAACACCTGATGCTCTTGCATAGTCTGGATTTGATCCAACTGCAGTCATGGCAGTTCCAACTTTAGTATGAAAAAAAGCCCAGATTAAAAAACATAAAAGAGCAAAAAATAAAAACATCCCCGTTGGAAAATAGAAAGTTTCACCAATCCTCAATGAAAGTATGTCTGAAAGACTATTTTGCCAGAATTTTTGAGTTGATATAGTTGTTCTTAAACCCTTTCCTGCGTAACCCCATACCATTACTGGACTTTTAAATGGTAATAAAAGCCAGAAAATACAGAATAAAGAAACCGAAGAAAAGCCAACATAAGTGGCAATCATCATTTCATCACCCTTTACTCTATTCAACAGCTGCCCATAGGCATAGCCAAAAATTACTGCAAAGGGGATTGAAATTCCGATAGCGCTAAATAGACCTTTTAAACCAGTTAGATTGAATTCAATACTTAAAATAGCACCTAAAATACCTGCAATAAACCCAAGAGGAAGGCCGAAATTCAACCCACATCCGGATTGAACCATAGGAACAAGAGCAAGAACCATTATGGCATTCATACCTACCCTTACAAGAGTATCAGAAAGACTTGTACTTAGCCTAAGCTTCGCGATTGGAGTCATAGCAAAAAGCAATATTAAAAAAATGCCAATTATTATTCTAGGCCAACCCGCAACATCTATGAAATTTTTCAATGCTTGACCAAAATTTCTCTTTTCATTAATGTTATTTAAATTTTCTTTCATATACAAATCCTGTTAATTTTGCTTTGAACTTCCTACCATTAGCATTCCAAATTCTTCGAGTTCTGCTGTTGGAGGTAAAATTCCTGAAATCTTTCCTTCATCAACTATTGCTATCCTATCACAGATAGATCTTAATTCTTCCAATTCAGAAGATATGATTACAATTGTTGTCCCATGTTCCTTGTTATACTCTTTTAAAGCTTCAAGAACAAGCTTTTTAGCACCAACATCTATACCCCTAGTTGGTTCAGATACAAATAGGATCTTGGGATCTAAAACAAAAGCTTTAGCCAAACATATTTTTTGCTGATTTCCACCAGATAATTGCTGCGCAATCTGCTTTGTACTTGTACATTTTATTTCAAACTTCTTAATATAAAATTTTGCGATATCTTCTATTTCCTTATCATTTCTCCACTTTATAAGTCCTTTAAATAGCTTTTTCAGAAATTTTTCCTGTACCTGCATCGCTGTAAATGATATATTCCAATCTATAGGTTCTTCTAAAAGAAGTCCGACACCTCTTCGATCTTCAGAAACAAATGCTAAACCTTTTTTTATAGATTTATGAGTATCGCTGATATCTAATCTTTTACCTTCGAAAAATACTTCACCACCTGCTGGAAATAACCCCATAATTCCATTAGGAATCCCGAGCTTACCCTGTCCAGCAAGGCCTCCAAAGCCTAAAATTTCACCTTTTCTTACATCAAAAGAGACATCCCTAACAAGTTCACCAGGCATATCGACCCATAGATTTTTGACCGAAAGTATTATTTCATCTGAAATATTTTTCTTTATACTATCTTTAGCTTTTGAATCAACAGAGTGTCCGACCATCCACTCTACTACCTGTTTCATATTTGTTTTATTTGTTTCTATTTCACTTACAAGTTTACCATCTCTTAGAACAACAATTTTATCTGCTATATCTAAAACTTCTTGTAGTCTATGACTTATAAAGATAATAGACACGCCTTCTTTTGCTAATTTTTTAAGAGCTTTAAGCAAGATTTCTGCTTCAGATTCTGTTAGAACAGCGGTAGGTTCATCAAGAACGATAATTCTTGCATTTGCTCTTTCAAGTTCTCTTGCGATTTCAGTAAATTGTTTATGCCCAACAGGCATTTCTGCTACAAGCATATCTGGATCAATATTTACTCCAAGTTTATTGATAGCTTTGATAGCTTCATGTCTCATTTTTTCATAATCGAGGGTTTGCATCCTACTACCAAAAAGCTCCACTAAAAAATTATATTTTAATGGTTCTTTATTTAGTAAAATATTTTCAGTTGCGGTAAAACCAGGAAGCAATGAAAACTCTTGATGTACCATTCCAATTCCGGCAGCAATTGCATCAAAAGGAGAATTAAAACTAACTTTTTGCCCATCTATTATGACATCACCAGAATAACCACCTGTTTGTGTAATGACTGGCATACCAAAAAGAATATTCATTAAAGTGGATTTTCCAGCACCATTTTCACCAACAAGTCCTAAAATCTGCCCTTCATTCAAGGTGAAAGAAACTGAGTTTAACACTCTGTTTCCGTAGAATTCTTTCGAAATTTCTTTCATTTCCAAAATAGGCTTTTGACCCATTTAAAGCCCCTTTATTTTGTTTTCTATTTCTTTCTACTTTATATTTCTATAAATTCAATATTTTTTTTACTCTTAGAGAAGAGAAGAACATTTTTCATTTTTAATAATTTTGATTTAAAAAATAAAATAACAAATGGGGGGTTATGAAAGCCCCCCACGATTAAAAACTGCTAATTATTTAATATTGAAATATTTTTCAGGAACAACTTCTTTTGTCATTCCAAGATAACCAAGTCCAAATACATAAGTATCCTGATAGAGAAGAACATGGTTCATCTTCTTTTCGCCTGTAGCCATATCAACATAGTAAGAACCGTTCCATTCTGCACCAGGAGTAAATTTCATATAAGAATCCATGAGATCTTTGAAATTATCAAGTTTAGCTGTACCTTCGATGATTCTTTTTGCAAATTCACCTAATCCAGCTGTTGTTGTATAACCATAAGAGTAAGCCCATGTTCCCATTCTCTTAGCTCCACCTGCTGCGATAACAGCATCTTCAACTTTTTTCAAAATAGCTGGCCAGTTACCTGCTTCTTTTGAAAGGTCAATACCAAGAGCTCCAGGATATCCCATCAATGGAGATGGAAGGTCGGCTTCTACAAAGAACCCGCCGAGTTCTGCAACTCTCTTCAATAGAGGTTCTGTTTCAGCGTCATTTGTACAGAAGAAAGCAGCTTTATCTCCATATTTTTTAAGCCATTGTGGAACATGTTCAAGAATATATTGCTGAGCACCAGGTACGCCAACATCTGTTGTTGGATCTGGAGCTGTTTCAAAAGCGAACTTTAATCCGAGATCTTTACATGCAACTTCCATTATTCTTCTTCTTCTTGAAAGAAGTTCATAACTCATATGTCTTGGGAAAGAAATATGAACAAATGTATCTGCACCCATTTTTTTAGCAGCTAAAATGATCAAATATCCTCTTGCAACATTATCAGCGTTAACTGCTAGATCTGCTGCACTTTCGATAACATTTGGATCTTCATGTGGTTCACCAGCAAAAAGAAGAATGTTTCTATCTGGATATTTTTCTTTAATCTTTCTGAAAGCTTCAGTTGTTCCAGGAACAGCCTGGTTAACGATAATTGCTTTCATAAGTGGATCATCGGCAAGACCAACAATCTGAGCAATCGTGGTTTCCATTTCAGAAGTAAAGTTGTCTGGATAAGTAATATGCTTGATAATACCACCTTTATCAGCATCACCATAAAGCTGGATTAATGCTTCTGCTCCTCTCAAATCATCCTCAGATTGAGAAACAGTACCTGTAACAATACCGATATGAAATTGAGCTTTAGCAGCTTTTTTGTTACAACTAAAAGCAAAAACCATGATAACAATAAGTATGATAGCGATAATGGTCTTTTTCAAGGTATCCTCCTTATACATTTTCAGCTATTTCTAGCTTAAAATAATAATAGTATTTGTTTGTTAATTGTCAATAGATAGATAAAATTTTTGTTATATTATTGAAATTATATTTTATAAGTAATTTTTATAGAATTCTTATTAATATAATTTTACAACTGTTTATCCCTATTTTTTATAAGTTTTTTATGCATTAAGTTAAAACTTCATAAAATATTATTTTTTATATTTAAAGAAAAGTTATAACTTTAATAATATATATTAACAAATAAAAATAATATAGAACGAAATAATTTATCAAATAAAAATAAGATAAAAATAAAAGAATTTTATAAATGAAATTATATTAAAAAAGGCTATCTCAAGATTTGAGATAGCCTTTTTTAATATAAAATTTAATTTTTTTTAAACTATTAGTACATATCCATTCCGCCCATGCCACCAGGACCAGGAGCAGGAGCTTTTTCTTTTTCAGGGATTTCAACGATTGCTGCTTCTGTTGTTAAGAGCATTGCAGCAGCACTTGCAGCATTTTGTAAAGCAGATCTTGTAACTTTTGCTGGATCAATGATACCTTTTTCAAACATATCTACCCATTCACCAACATTAGCATCGAATCCTCTTCCCCATTTTTCTTCGTAAGCTCTTTTTGCAATTATTGCACCTTCATAACCGGCATTTTCAGAGATCATTCTAATTGGTTCTTCGATAGCAGATTTAACTATCTTAACACCAACTGCTTCTTCTACTGTTAAATTTTTTAAGTTATCTAAAACTTTGCTGCAATGAATAAGTGTCATACCACCACCTGGGACAATACCTTCTTCAATAGCAGCTCTAGTTGCAGAAAGGGCATCTTCTACTCTAGCTTTTTTCTCCTTCATTTCAACTTCTGTTGCAGCACCTACATTAATAACAGCTACACCACCTGCAAGTTTAGCAAGTCTTTCCTGTAATTTTTCTTTATCATAATCAGATGTAGAGATTTCAATCTCTTTTTTGATAGTAGCGACTCTTTCTTTGATCTTCTTAGGATCACCATATCCTTCAACAATCGTAGTATTTTCTTTATCAATTTTGACTCTTTTTGCTCTACCAAGATCATTTATTGTAGCATTTTCAAGTTTCATACCAAGATCTTCGGTTATAACTTTACCACCAGTTAAAATAGCAATATCTTCAAGCATAGCTTTTCTTCTATCGCCAAAACCAGGAGCTTTTACGGCAACAGCATTTAATGTACCTCTTAATTTGTTAACAATAAGAGTTGCAAGAGCTTCACCCTCAACTTCTTCAGCGATTATAACAATTGGTTTACCTGTTTGAGCGACTTGCTCAAGGATATGTATTAGATCTCTCATTGAAGAGATTTTTTTATCATGGATCAAAATAAATGGATCATCAAGAACTGCTGTCATTGTATCTGGGTTTGTTATCATATATGAAGAAATATAACCTCTATCAAACTGCATTCCCTCAACTACTTCGAGATGAGTTTCAATTGTTTTAGATTCTTCAACGGTGATAACACCGTCTTTACCGACTTTTTCCATGGCTTCGGCAATCAGTTCGCCAATCGTTG
>JAAZOT010000056.1 GCA_012797605.1 Spirochaetales bacterium
GATATAAATGCACAAGCAACTGCAACCTTCTGTTGCATTCCTTTTGAAAATTCTCTTACCTGTTTATTTTTCACTTCTTTTAAGTCTAATGTTTCCAAAAAATACTCTATATCTGTTTTTATATCTTTATATGATAAACCTTTTAAACCAGCAAAATATATCATATTTTCAACTGGGGTAAGTCTCCAATATATGTTTCTCGCCCCTTCTAAAACCGCTCCTATTCTTTGTTTTACTTGATTTGAATGTTTTTTGTTATCCAAGCCGTCCACAAAAATTTTTCCAGAATCATAATCGATAATAGTGGCAATTGATTTAACAGTTGTGGTTTTACCAGAACCATTTGGACCCAAAATCCCAAATATTTCTCCACTTACTCCCTCAAAAGATATATTATCAACGGCTTTGATTTGTTTATTCCTCCCTCTGTAAGTTTTACAAAGGTTTTCGACTTTTACGACTGGTCCCATACAAATTCTCCTAATATTTACAAAAACGACTTTTACTTTATAAAAATAAACTTGTTTATAAAATATACTAACAAAGATATATTGCAATTTTATTTTAAATATCTATTAGGTTTCATTTGACTATTTTTTTAGTTTTAATTAAATTAATTTTATATTTTTTCAAGGAAAAGGAGTTAAAATGAAAAACAGAAAATTAACTTTAGTTTTTACTATTATTCTTACTTTAATAATTTTTATTTTGTCTTTATCTTGTGCGAAAAATAAAGACTCTAGCAATAACAATGATATGGAATTAAATGCTGACTTAAACATAAATACAACAAGCACTAGTGCAATTACCGATGATAAAAAGATAACGAATAATAATGATAAAATAAATTGGGATGATTATGACAAATTACAAAATGTATCATCTAATAATGATAAATCTTTTATGATATTTTTTTATGCTGACTGGTGCCCATATTGTAAGAAGATGGAAGAAACAACATTCACTGACAAAGAGGTAATTGAATTATTGAATAATAATTTTGTTTCATTGAAAATAAATAGTGAATCAAAGCAGATACTTTCAAAAACAAATAAAAATATTACAGGCATTTCTCTTGCTCAAAAATATCAAATAACTGGACTACCAACAGTGGTTTTTCTGGATAAAAAAGGAGTAGCTTTAACTGCTGTTCCAGGTTATCTTTCTACAGATTTATTCATAATAATACTAAAATATATTTATACTGAAAGTTATAAGAATGAAAGTTTTGAATCTTTTCGAGCAAAGCAAAAGTAGTTAAATACCTAGGAGGATTTATGTCTTTAAGCTCGATATTTACAGCAATTTTAGCTGCTATTTTTTCAATACTTTCTCCATGCATACTTCCAATTTTGCCTGTTTATTTTTCTACTATTTCAGGTTTTAGTAGTGAAGATTATAAACTTTTAAAAGATGATAAAGAAAGGAAGAAAAAATTATTAAAAAACACTTTGATAGGAACGATTTTCTTCATTTTAGGTTTTTCAATAGTATTTATCCTTTTAGGATCAATATTAATTGGTATAAGTCAAACCTTGAAAGCCAATAGAATTATCTTACAAAAAATTTCTGCAATTATCATTTTTTTATTTGGTTTTTTTATATTATTACAAGATAAAATACCATTTTTTTCTAGGGAATTCAGACCAATTCAGAACTTAAAAATCAAAAAAGGAAATATTCTCTCTTCATTTTTGCTTGGTTTTTCTCTATCTTTTGGTTGGACTCCATGTGTTTCACCCTTTTTAGGCACAGTGCTTTTTACGGCATCAATAAAAGAGACTGCTTTACAAGGTTTTATGCTTTTAATTATCTATAGTTTGACTTTACTTATTTTATTTATGATTATTGGTTTAGTATTTGCTTTTTCTCTTGAAAAATTCAAGTTATTATCCAAAAAGACTAGTTTACTTAAAATAATTAGTGGGATATTATTAATAATAGTAGCAGTTTTTTTCTTTGTTGGATAATTTTATCATTTAAAAAAATGAATTTTAATATTTTATCTGCAATAAAAAGGCATCCATTTCACAATGGATGCCTTTTTATTGCAGCAGGCGAGAGTTGAACTCGCACAGGTTTGCACCCGCTAGCCCCTCAAGCTAGTGTGTCTGCCAGTTCCACCACTGCTGCGTCAAAAAAAAAAATAAAATAATGATAAAAAATGTCAATAGTTTTATTTGATTTTTGTTAAAATGGTGTTTTAGTTTTATTCAATGAACCTCATTAACAAAAGATTTATAATAATTGAAAAGAAAAAGGATTTTAATTCCTTTTCATTGTACCTTGCCAAAGATAATAAAAATAATCAACTTCATTATATTATATTTCAGATTCAAAACAATTTACTTATTAATAATTTTAATTTATTTATTGAATTTATCATTGAACAAAAGAAGAGTTTGAATCCAGCGATAATCTATCCAATAGACATTTTTCAAGTTGATATTATCGATGATGTCGCCATTAATTCTCCTACTTTTTTACTACTTTACCCCTATGAAGATAGAATATTATTAGAAGAATATATAGAAAAAAAAGTTAACAATAAGGATGAGATTTTTAATAATATAATTAAAATAAATAAATGGATTGAAAATTCGGATGATGGGAAATTTGGCTTAAAAAATTGTCTAATTTTAATAGATCCTGTTTCTAAACCTTATCTACTTCCAATTTTCCCATTAAATATAGATAGCAATAATTTCAAGAAAGTAATTGAAGTTGAAATTCCTGATAAAAATATTAGTCTTTCTGAAGAGTTAAATTTTGAATTAATATTTTCTTATTTTGATAATTCAAATTCTGTTTCAAATTATCTATTCAACATAGCTCAATGGATTTTCAATAACAAATTAAATATTTTTGAAGAAAATTTTTGCTATCCCTCTTACGAAAAACCTTCTATTTATAATTTTATCAACTTCCCTCCTTCTTTTTTAGGTTATTGTGAAGATTATCTTTCAATAATTCAAAAAAAAGGATTTTTCAACTTTTTAAGCTTGAATGCAAGTCCTGATAAATACTCATTATTCTATGATATTGTAGATAAAATAATTGATAAGTATCTCAATGAAATTCAATTTTTACAGTTAAAACCAGAATTACTATCTAATGATATTTCAAGAATTAAGCATTCCATAGTTGAATGCTTTTATTTACTTTCAATGGATAGACCTCTAATTATTCAAATAAATAATTTCAATGTTGCTGATAATGAAAGCTTAAAATTGATTAATTCACTAATTGAAATAAAGAATTTACATTATCCTATTATTTTTATTGTCTTTAATTATAAAGATGGGAATCAATTTGATTGCAAGATAGAGTCGATTGATTTTTCAACAGAATTAGAACTTCAAAATTTAATAAAAAACTTAATTATAAATTCCTATAGTAGACTTTTATACCTTGGAAAAGACGATGTTGAGTTTCTGAATACTTTAGAATACAATGTTTTAATATCACTCATAGCTACAAATCCATTTAATATTTCTTGTATCGACAAATCTAAGGTACTATTAAAACAGGATTTTATAAGAAAATCGGTTCAAAATGAAATAGATATTTTAGTATCTTCTATTTTAGAAAATGATAAAAATAAGGAATTTTTTTTATACTTTTTATTTTTTGAAAAACCGACTGAAATTAAATATTTCAAAGAAATTTTTAGTGAAGAAATTTTTAATATAGTAAATAAATTTTTGAAAAATAAACTATTGTTTATTGATGAAAAAAACAGGATAAACTCAAATTTAATCTCAACCATGAGGTTGATTTTCCAGCATCTATTGAAAATCAAATTTGAAAGAAAGACAATAATCGAAAAAATATCATTTATCTATTTGAAGTATATAGATGACTTGAATAGGAATGAAGTATTTTTATGCTTTAAATATCTATGTGAATTAAAAAAATATTCTGATGCGGCGAAACTAATAGATTTTAAGATACTTCTACCTTTAAGTTCAGAAAAAAAAGCAATCAAAAACCTATTTTTTAGTTTTTTGCAAAATCAATTTAATTATGGTAAAACTATTGATTCAATCGAAGATATATACTCAAGATTAATATTTAAGCTCTTTTACCATAAACTTAAATATCTTGATAATGATAAAAAACTTGAGAGTTTAGTATATGAACTTGTTGAAATCTCCTCTAAACATAAGTTTCATTATAGATTCGTATTGGAAAAAATATTGTATTATATAAATATCCATAACACTGAAAAAATCGAAAAAGATATAAATTTACTTCAGAATAATTTTTTAAATTTACCAGAACATTTAAAAAAATTATTTTTATACGCAAGGGCAGAAGATTATTTTTCAAGATATGACCATAAAAATTCAATACAAACAGCAAAAGAAGCTATTAAAATTTTGGATCTAGATAGAAATTTCGACAAATCTCTTTTCCTTCCAATCATGCACAGAATGGTAAATTCTATCATATATAGTTCAAGCTATAAAAAAGCAAATTCATACTTAAAGTATTTTCTTAGAAAAGCATTGGAATATAAAGATATAAAATATATTTTCTATGCCTATAACAATTTAGGAGTTGTAAACTATAGAAATAAAGAATTTGAAAAGGCAAGAAATTTCATGATCAATGCATCCCTTTATGCACAACAGCTCAAGGATAAGACATTGATGTTTGTGAGTTACAATAACTTAAATCTATTTGAAATGGATAAACAGCTTAGAATAAGAAGAAGTAAGAAGATGCTTGATCTTGCTCCTTTCTTAACAGAAAAAACCTATCTTATACTTTCATTTTGCAATATATTTTTATATCTACTTGAAGAAGGTAATTTCCAAGAGATTTTTAATATTATATTAAAGTATAAATCTGAAATCTTTCAAAGGTTTGAAAATTATTCTCAATTTACCATTAGAAGGTTTTTACATCTTTATACTATACTTCTTTTTCCATTTTATATTTTTGAGAAAAAGGAATACCTAAAAATATTCTATGAAAACCTTATTAAAATAGAAAATAAAATTGAAAATTTAGATGAAAAATCTGAGTTAAGATATATTTACAAAATACTTAGACCTCTTATGTACTTCTTAATTTGCCAGCAAAATTTGCAAGAAAAAGAAGCAATAAAAGTAAAAAATGAATTGAAGGAAATTTTCATCAATTATAGCAGTGATAAAGATAAGATTACAAATACCGAGTTTTTTGCAACTTTACTTGGTATTTACGGAATATTATTATTCAATGATGATGAATTTTTAAATTTATTAAAAACTATTGTTGATAAATTTGGAAATGATCCAAAAGTCTGCAATATAGATTTAAGTATATATTACAGGATACGCGTAAATAAAATATTTACCGATTCAGTTGTTATAAGATATTTAGAAAAATACTTCAAATTACATGATGTCGATCCATGGAGTTCAAGCGGTATTTACTTCAAAAGTTATATATTTTTATTCTACCTTAAATTACTTAAGAATACTAAAAATATTGAAAAATTAAAACTATATTTAAAGATTTTTAAAAAGTATTTCCAGCCATTTTTCGAATTTATAGATTCCAATCTCCTTTTTTTCCCTAATCTAGAAAAAGAGTTTTCAGATATTGTAAATTTAGCGAAAAAGATAGATAACAATAAAGCAAAAGAAAATCTAAAAAGTTACGGGATCTCATCAATAAACTTCATAAAATTACCTAAAGATGAATACGATAAAGATTATTATAAAAATCTATTATATGAGTTTGCTGAAAAATTCAATTTTGATAGAGCTATGCTTTATCTTTATGAAAACAAAGAGATGAAACTTAAGGAAAAGATATGTATGCAATCAGTATTATACTTTGATTCGGAACCTCCTTTTAATTTTTCTGAAGGTGATATTACAGCACCAAGAGAGCCAATATATAAAAAATTAAAAAATAGCGATATTGCTGAAATACTTTATTTACCAATATATTTTGTCAATGCTATTCCTAGAATTATACTATATGAAAGGCACGATAAAAAGTATTTGCAACATTTTCTATTAAGAGGATATATTTATTTTGATTCTAAAATACCTAAAAATAGAACGATTCAATATCAGACTCTTCAATTTTGTAGCCTTTATCTATCTGAACTTTTTGAAAGGACGCAACTAGAAAAAGTCTATATGCATGATTATTTGACTAGAGTCTTGACAAGGGAAAATTTCTTTAAAAAATGTGTTTCCTTAATAAATTTAAATAGACAATCTATTGTTCTTGCTTTTTTGATGATAGATATAGATAATTTCAAACATATCAATGATACATTTGGACATCAAAAAGGAGATATAGTCCTTTCAAAAATCGCTCAAACAATAAAAACATCTTTAAGGACTATTGATATTATTGGCAGGTATGGTGGTGAAGAATTTACTGTTTGTCTACCAGACACTTCTTCAGATAATGCTTATATTATAGCAGAAAGGATAAGAATAAATATTGAAAATTCAAACTTTCTTTTAAATGGAACAAAAATAACTGTAAGTATCGGAATTAGCCTTTTTCCACAGGATGGGATTTTCATTGAGCAGATTATAAATAAAGCAGATAAGGCAATGTATCGTGCTAAAAATAAAGGAAAGAACAGAACTGAAATATATAATGTTGAATAAAATAAAATTAGCCCATAGCGGAATCGAACCGCTATTACAGCCTTGAGAGGGCTGCGTCCTAACCGTTAGACGAATGGGCCACTTATGATAGGTCTTAGATACAAGGACTTAGAAATTTATTAACATAATAATTCAAAATTTCAACCAACTTCTTATATCTTTAAATGTAAACTTACGTCCACTCATAAGAAGTCCAATTGGAAATACTTTTGAAGCAATTATCATAAATAGAGCTATAGTAATAAGAAGTAATAATATAGATATAATTATCTCGATAAATGAAGGGGTTGAAACAACGACTCTTATAAACATAACTATTGGTGAAGTCATAGGAAATAATGACATAAACTTTACAAATGTGGAATCAGAATTCATAACAATTGGTGAAATCATGACTATTGGTATCATAAGAAAGATTATTAAAGGCCATGAGAGTTGTCCAAGATTTTGTTCATCATCTGAGGCTGAACCTATAATGGCAAATCCAGCAGAATAAAGGAAAAATCCTAGGATAAAATATACTATAAGATAAATAAAGTATTCAGTTTTTATTGTAAAAGGAAGATTTAAATTAAGTATTGGTCCAAGATATTTGAAAAATATTATCCCCATTACAGCCCAAACAGTATATTGTAAAAGTGCAGCAAAAGCTTGACCTAAGATTTTTCCATATAGAAATTCTATAGGTCTAGCTGAAGACAAGAGTACTTCGACTGTTTTAGATGTTTTTTCTGTCAAAACAGACCTGCCAATTGACTGCCCATATAAAAGTGTAGTCATATATAAAATCATTCCAAACCCCAAGCAAGTCATTAATAGTGCAAAGAAATCTTGATTTTCTTTTCCAGCCTTTGTAAGTTGCTTAACTTCTAGTTCTGGTTGAACAAAGGCAGAACTAACAAGTTCGGGATTTAATCCCTGAGAAATAAGATTATAGGAGACAAGAAATTGTTTTAATGTGACCTCAATAATCCCTAGATTTTTATAATCAGCTATTTTATTTACGACAAAGGTTGCCTTTTTTGACTGATAAAAATCTGGATCAATATAAAGGTAACCAGTTATCACCTTTTTCGAAACAGCCAGATCTAGTAATTTTATTATGTCTTCTTCTTTTTCTATAATGGTATCTTTTGCAATAAATTCCTTTTGAATTAAGATATTTTTTACTTGTTCAATATCAAAAATTTGCATCATATTTTGTAAAGCTTTTCCTAAATTTTCTTCAATATTTTTATCCATACAGAATATTGAAATTGATATAGTTTCAGAAATATTCATAGTTAAAATGGAAGGTAAGACTGTAACACCTAAGATTAAAAAAGGACCTACTAATGTCAATATCAAAAAAGTTTTGTTTAATGCAAAAACCTTAAACTCATGGTTAAATATTGTTTTTATCTTCATATTCTACCTCTTCATTATAAATTTCCTTAACGACTTTTACAAAAATTGAGTGGAGTGAAGGCTGAATAACTTCAAATTTATTAATTTTGACATCTGACTTTACCAAAAAAGAAAGACAATCTTGAGAGGACACACCATTAATAAGTTCAATCTCAGCCCATTTAGGATAGTTTTGTACATTTTTGGCTATTGATTTTAAATCTGGTAAAATCCCTTCAAATGATATTGAAATAGAGTTTTTCCCAAATCTTGATTTTATAGATTCTATAGTACCCCCAAGGACTTCTATTCCATGATTTATCAATGATATATTATCACATATCCTTTCTGCTTGCTCCATGTTGTGGGTTGAAAACATAATGACTTTCCCTTGATTCTTTAACTCGAGTAAAAAATCTCTAAGCTCATCGATAGATACAGGATCCAACCCTGAAAAAGGCTCGTCAAGGAAAATGTAATCTGGTTCATGCAAAACAGTTGAGATAAATTGAATTTTTTGAGCCATACCTTTTGAAAGAGTTTCAATCTTTTTATTTTTATATTCTATAAGATTGAATCTTTCCAACAATTCACACATTCTATTATATATCTGTTTTTTCTTTTTACCTTTTAATTCTGCAAGGTAAATCAAAACATCTTCACATATTTGTTTTCTATATAAACCTCTTTCTTCTGGAAGATAACCTATTCTATTTAAAGTACTATAGTTTAACTTCTCACCAGAAAAAAGGATCTGACCAGAATCTGGTAATAGTATCCCCATTATCATCCTTATAGTAGTGGATTTTCCAGCTCCATTTGGTCCTATTATTCCATAGATCTTCCCGCTTTCAGTTTTGAAAGAAAAATCCTTGACAGCTTGAACCTGTCCATAACTTTTGTAAAGATTTCTTGCTTCAATTTCCATTTAACCTCCTTTTTGCTTTTATCTTTTAGCTAAAAATTTGTAGCATCTTATCAAGACTTATAAATTCAAATTGATAAGTTTTATCATATTCTTTTATCTTTTCATATACATATCTATTTATTTTATATGAAAAGTCAATTTTATCTGCGAGATTTACTAAATATCCACCTATAAACTCATATTCTGTGCTTTCTTTTTTTTCTATAGATTGTAAAGTTGAGTTTTTCCCTCTTGGTAAATTATGGTAAAGAATCTGCTCTGTTTCATTTAGTTTTTCTTTTAATAAAATTTTTTTCATAAGGCTAATTAAGGTTTCAGGATCTAAAGAAGGTAATGCTTCGGATTTAATATTTAACCTTTCAAGCAAGATTTTTGTTTCTTCAAGATATTCAATAAAGATACTAAAAGTCTTAAAATCATACTTTATACTTTCTTCAAAAAATTGAAATAATGAAAATCCTAAAATTGATAAAAAACCATTTATTGTATTAAGCCAAAGCTTTCGATATCTATAAGCATCAATATCTTTGGCGAAAGTAAGGGGAAGATTCTTGATTCTATTTTTCAAGTAAATTTCAAGTTTTTCGTCTAAAATCAGTCCGCCTTTAGAACCTAAAACGACTTTTGTATCCCGCTTAAAAGCGTTGTACATAATAACACCATAGAAAGTATTAAAACCTTTAAAATAAGATTCATAACCCATTCCATTCATTAGGCAAATGACTATTGGATTATGTTTTTTAATTTTTGAAAAAGTTAAAGACACCTTGTCTAAATAGTTACTTTTGGTAGTTATAAAGACAATATCTATTGGTTCATTATCATATTCAAAAACAACATTAGGGTAGATTTTTATTTTATCTTTTAAGTTCTCTATTACATCTAATTCTATATCATAGATCTTTTTTGGAGTTTTAGTCGACCTTAAAGCATATATTTTATCATCTTTTTCTAGATTTAAGCAAGATGAAAGAACTGTCCCAACAGCACCAAGCCCCACTATTAAATAATTCATAAAATTCTGCCCTTTTTTATTTTTTTTAGTCAAGCTTTCTCTTTAACAAATCAAGTTCAGTATCTAAAACATTTTCCCATCCAGAAATTTTTACTATGCTTTTTAAACTAAATGAGTAAAAATATAGTTCCTGAAATATCCCCTTAGTGTATGCTTTCATTACAAGGAAAGCAAAACCATTTTTACTATTCAATGCTTTTTTAATTTTATATATATTATCTTGATATAAAGAGTCGATTTTGCCTTCATCCTTTTTGAAAAGTAAAATTGATATTGAATTTGTCGAAACTAATGAATCGTAAACAAGAAAAAGGAGTTTATCTTCGAATTTATTTATCAAAATAATTTCACCGCTAGCTACCAAATTAAAATTCTTGGTATCTTTACCAATGGTCGTTATATATTTAAATTCTTTTTGAGTTCTTATATATTCAAAAATGTAAAATGAAGAATTTTCATCCTTTACTATTAAAAAGTCATCTGAATAAAAGACATTTTTACCAATTTTTAAGTAATTTGTAAGTAATTTTAAATCTATATATTTGTTCTCCGAATCAATTGTTACTTTTTCAAAATCAGTATTGAAAATTAACCCATTTATTAAAAAAATCGCATTCTTGTCGTTGTTTTTATCTTTTATAATAGAGAGACTTTCAATTTTATTTTTAGTGTAATCTTTAAGGTCATAAAAAATATATTGATCTTTTTCTTTAATTATAATAGCATTGGAATTACTAAACAAGATCTCGTCTGCATTTGAAAAAATCTTTGTGACCGTTGGCTTATATGAAGATGAATGATAAGGGTCCTCTGATAAAGATAAAATATCACAATTAAAGAGATTCTCATACTTAAAAATTATATAAACATATTTTTCATCGTAGGTAAAACCAGTTTCAATAATATTTGGATAAGAAGTTAAGGGATAAGTGTAAAATTCTTTAACCCCTGAGATATATAAAAATTGTTGAGGAGCAAGATAATCAAACCCCACTATTATATTTTTGTGGCTTTTATCGAGGGATAATAATGAAAGTTTTCCAGAAATAGAATAAAGTATCTTATAAGCGATATTATTTTTGAAATCTTTATACCAGACAAAATCATTCCCCTGATATAATGCACCATAAGCAAAAGCAGTTCTACTATCATTAAAAAATGGTGGTGTAGTAATAAATTCATTTGATGGAGAAAAACCATAATTTTTATCTGCTTCGGAATCATAACCATAAATAAAGTACCTTTGTTTAACTTGCTCGTAGTTTCGATAAAATATTATAAAATTATTTAGTTTTTCTATTTTACTTAAAATATTAAAATCTTTAACGATTTCATAAAAGAAGTTTGTGCTTTCTGACGATAAAAAAAATAAGAAAAAAATTATTAGGAAAATAACAATAAGGAAAAATCTAACATTTTTCATCTTTATTCCTATAGATTTTAGCCTTAAATTGATTTTATGATTTAAACAATTATAATCAAGTTGTAGTAAAAGTGAATAAAAATTAAAAATAAATACAAATTAAATAGTTAAATATGAAAAAGATTGTCAAAGATGCCATTTTAACTCTTAAATATCTTTTAATTACTTTTGTTATTAGCTTTTTCCTAACAATAGTTCTTTTTGTAGCTTTATCAGCAGATGAAATACAAAGGTTTCATTATCTTTATTCAAACTTCATAGTTTTTTATTTTCTTATCTTAAAAATACAGATAGTCATATATGCATTATTGCCAATAAGTCTTATGCTGACTGCGCTAGTAGCTTTTTCTTATGCATCTTCAAGGGATTGTTCAAGTATAGGAAGTAGTATTGGTCTTATTTTATTTTGTTTAATAATATTTGGTTCGCTTTATATAGCACTATTTCAAGATGGTAATAGAATTAACACAATTTCAAAAATTTATATGCCAAAATTAGCAGAAAAAACTAACTTTTTTTATAACAATAGTATAGTTACTTTTCCAGAAATCCAATTTTATTTTGAGAACAATAAAGCATATTACTTTGAGAACAATTCTTTAATTGAAAGTAGTATAAGTTTAAATCTTAAAAAAAATATTTTGACTATACAAAAACTCAATGATGGATTAGGTAAAGATTATAAATATCTTGATGAGATTGGTAAAGTTGATTCTCTATTATTTTTAAACCCAATAATCAAAACAATAAAGGTAAATTTTGAAGAGTTATCTTATTTTTTAAGCAAAAGTAAAGGGATTTTTTTCCTTTTATATCTTTTCGCATTCTTTTTAGTCATTTGCTGGATACCTTATCTTTTTCACAATGAAAAATGGCCGATGCCTTATTATATGCTCTCTTCTTTATTTATATTCCTTTTTGCAACTTTATTTTTAGCAACCTTTAAATTTTCACTTATTTATCTTAAAGATTTGAAAATTTCTAAGTTGTATATCCAATTATTTCCAGTTTTTGCTTTTGGTCTTATTTTTATTATAGAAGTTTTACTATTATATATTAAATATTCCAGAAAGATTTTTCATTCTAAAATTGAACAAACAAGAAAAATGCAAATGACAAGAAAGATTAAATGATAGATTCTAAGGGATAATATGGCTCAAAATAGAGGTTCATCATTTATCATTAATAAGTTATTAACCATAAGTGCTGGTCTAATTTTACTAGTTTTTATAATAATGGTTTCTTATCAATCTTTTACATATGATATCGAAAGTGTCTTAAAAAAATCAAAAGGTCAGTATATAATTTTCTCATCATTAGTTAAAACAATTGAACTCTTGCCTTACATATTATCTTCAGCTTTGATTTTATCTTTTTGCCTAATTTATAGCATTGGCCTTAGAAAAGGGAAGAATGATCTACAGGAAACAGATTATATTATAGCTTTTTTCATCTTTTTACTAATAGCTTTTTTATTTACAGCCATATTAAATGAGGCAGTCAAACCTTTTATGAATTTAAAGGTCTCAGAAATATTGATTACAACAAAACTAAGTTATCAATATTTGAAAAAAGCAAAGGAATATGAATTACAGGGGAAATATAGTCTAGCCATAGAAAACTATAAAAGGTACCTAACTTTTGAACCAAAAAACATTGATATAATAGACCTTGTGGCTGAACTGGAAAGGAAAAAGTATAGCGAGATTCCAAAACCTCAGATTAAAACTTCTGAAACACCACCCCCAACAAATCCAGCAAGTTTATACAATCTTGCTATTTACCATACAAAAATGAAAGAATATGTTCTTGCGATATACTATTTAGAAAGGTATCTTCTATTAAATCCAAACGATACAAATGCAAAATCCCTCTACGATAAAGTAAAAGCAGTCTATGAAAGTGAAGTATTAAATAAAAAGGAAGATGCGCTTTATATAATGCAGCAGAAAAGGTTAGGAATGTCATATATTAAGCAAAATAAATATGTTGAAGCTTATAATCTTTTTGTTGCTCTTTCAAAAAAGTATCCAAATGATAAATCGATAAAACCTTATCTTGAAGAAGCAACAAATCTATATAGAAAAGTTGATTTCTTTGTCTCAGATGCATATGAAAAAAAGGATTATCCAGGTTTCAATTCAACTTTATTAAAACTTAAAGACGCTAAAAAAGAAAATGTTTATTACCTCATATTTATAGATAAAGTTGTCTATTACTTTGATGAAATCTATCTTTACGATGTTTCGCTTTACAACCTTTCGACTAAAAGTTTTCAGTCGTATAAATATGGTAAGAAGGTTCAAAACTACTTTGTTTTTAAAAACTCAGATCTTGAACATGTAATAACCTATTTCGATATAAAGATTCCATATTTCAAAAATTTTATTCTTTTAAGATCATTCAACCTCTTTCCTTTATATACGGTTTTTGACTTAAAAAATTTTATACAGAGCATTGGATACCACCCATCTCTTTTTATTGATTACTTAAAACAAAAGATTTTATTCTATATTTCATTTTTATTTACCCTTATGATTAGCTTTAAGCTATCTATGATTGGAATGAAAAGAAGTGATTCACATATAACTATCATTGAAATAATCTTTTTTCTATTAAGTATATTTTTAATCTCTATTTCTGGCTATCAGCTTTTATTTATGGTACATAAGGGATTATATATCCTATTTACATTATCCATCTCCCCCTTGCTTGCATTTATAATAATTTTTACAATCGATCTTATCATCTGGGTATTGATGTATTTCGCATAAACTTTTATGCTTTTTAAAAAAGCATTACAGAAGGCTCTAAAAGAAGTACTGAAGTAATTTGCATAAACTTTTTTTTCAAAAATTTACATTTAATCGAATATTTGAGATTTGTGAAGAAATAGCTTAAAACAGAAAAAGAATAATATACTAAGAAGTATATATTGATTTATTTTTAATAAGTTTTTATCTTATTTATAGGGGGTAAATAATGAATATTTATACTAAAGATTCCAATGATATACCTTTTGAAAATATAACTATGGATGGTGCCTTAAATGCGGAATTTAAGGTAGTAGTAGGTAAAAAAGAAGGGGCACCGAATTTTATAATGAGAATATTCAAAATCCAGCCTGGTGGATATTCCCCTTTACATAGCCATGAATGGGAACATGAAAATTATTTTTTAAATGGAAATGGTGAGATTAGGAACTCCAAAGGAGAAAGCATAAAAGTAAAAAAAGGTGATGTTGCTTTCATTCCTCCATTTGAAGAACATCAATATTACAATAGTGGAAATGAAGTTTTAGAGTTTATCTGCCTTATTCCGATTGTTGATCGTTAGTTTTATTTCTTCTATCAATATTTTTGCATGTTATAATATTGCCATCGATATCTATCAATCCTTGTTTTTTTAGTTCATTTAAACAATTTTCAACTATATTTAATGGTAAGCCCTTTGTGTTGTCTGCATATTCAAGAAATTTTGATTTTTCTATCTTATCTTTAATTTTAATATTTTTTTTGATTAACTCTAAGTTATAAAAGGCATTCAATGCAGATAAGACTTTTTCTTCCCTATCTTTTTGATAAATAGCAAGAACTATATCATTAGTTTTCCTAAGTCTTGCGGATAAAAGTTTTATTATTTTTTTAGTAAAATCTTGGTTAGAAAGTATGACAGTTTCAAAGGCAGAAGAATTTACTGCCAACACAATGGTATCCTTAATAGCCATTGCATTTGCTGAACGAGGGAATTTATCAATAACAGCAAGCTCTCCGAAGATATCTCCGTCTTTTAATATAGCTAAGGTCCGCTTTTTTTCATCTATCATTCTATAGATTTCTACTTCCCCTTTTATAATTATGAAAAGTTCTCTTCCGAAATCACCTTCATTGAAAATTTCTTTTCCTGCCCCATATACCCTAGAAAATTTTTTTACTAAATCACTATTAAACATCTTTTTCCCTTACTTTAAATCAATTTAATTTATCATTTAAATTTTTCAACTCTTGAGCTTATATCTTAATATTGAAAATTTCAAAAAATATAGCAAAACTATTATATGGAAAATACAATAAGTACTATTTTGAAAAATATTATTTCTTACCCATATACTCCTTACATAGCAGTTTTGATTCTTGGTACAATTTTTATCTTTTTTCTTCCTTTATTAAGTCTTATTACAACAATAAGCAAAGTCAGCAAACTTTTTGATGCAAAAAATTACACTGAAGTAATAAGAAGAGTTGAAAAGTATTTCAAGTACCATAAGTATGAAAAGACACTCCTTTCTTTCTTATATGACAGCTACTTAAAATTAAATAATAAACAAAAAGCCCTTCACTATATGCAAATAGCGGTTGAAAAGGGTTTTATTAAAGATAAATACCTTAAAATGTTTCATAACACTAAAATGGCTCAAATACTTTATGACTTAAATCAAACATCAGAAGCTTTTGAAAAATTATATGAGGTAAATAAAGAGGGTGAATATGAAGCTAGCTGGTGTCATCTTATGGGAAAAATTTTCCTTTCTCAACAGCAGTTTGAAAATGCTATTTATTATCTTGAAAGAGCCCTCTTTATTTCAAAAAAATCTATAGATATATACTTTGATTATACTTTGGCATTATCTTTTAAGTTGAAAGAAAGAAGTCTAGCCAATGCCATTGAGATTTTTATAAAAAATGCAAAAAAAGAAGCTATTTTCATTGTTGCTTATTGTAATATTTTTAAAAAAGATTTTTCAAATGCAAAACTCTGGCTTACCAAAACAAGTTTTGCAGATAATGAAATATTTGAATTTTATAGAAGATTTTTAATTTTATTTTGCTCTTACAATATAATTAAAAATTCTCAAGTGGAACAAGTTCTTGATTTTTCAAGTATAAATGCTGAAAAAACAGAATTTTTAATTTCATTAAACAATGCAATTAAATCAGATAACCTTGATTCACTAAAAGTTAAAATCTTGGAAAATTCTATTTACCTACTTAAATTAATATGTGATGAACAAAACTTAAAACATTTTCTAATAACAGGAAAAACATCATTTTCAATCTTTGAAAATCTTGATGAGATTGATATCTTTTCAGAAAATAAAATAGATAATTTTTTAAAAAGAATTCAACAAGGAGTCTTTTTACTCGATATTTTTGGTTATTCAATAAAAAAATCTTTGATTCCTCCAGCAGATTTTATCAAAAAAGAGTTTGAAAGGCTTAAACCAACTGCTAGCCAGAGTGAACAACTTAGAAAAACAATACTATCTCAATACCTTAGACTTACAGATCGAGGATTTGTTAGGGTAAATTTGAGAGTCGTAAGGCTTTTTGAGTATGTACCAACAAAGGTCAGAAGTACATTTTTACATGATAAGGGGATCGCTTCTTTAAGAATTTTAGCAACAGAAATAGAGTATCCTCATCGATCAGCCTTGTTTATATTTAGAAGAACTTCCATATACGATTTATCATACAAGCTTTTTGAAACAATCAATAAAGATTTAGATGAACAAAATATTGAAACATGTTTTTTTTTCTATAATTTTCCACTGGATCCAGACATTGAAAAAAATATTCTTGATTTTCCAAAGATAACTGTTTATGATCAAGCTCATCTTGCTCTATTTTTAGAAGAAAGCATGAAAAACAACAAAGTTTAATATAAATCTCGAAAAGGAAAGAAGATGAATAAATATTTTACTTTTATCTTAATATTATCCTTTCTTATAATTTTTAGCTTTCAAAATTCAAATGCTGTCAGTTATTATCAAAATGGATTGAATTTTGAAGAGAAAAAAGAGTACTTAAAAGCGATAGAACAGTTTTTAAAAGCCATAGAGCTTAATCCAAACTACTTTGATGCTTATTATCATCTAGCATCTTGCTATTTTCTACTTGAAAAGTATGAAGAAGCAAATGATATTATACAGAAAGGTTTAAGACTCGAATATGAAGATAACCCATCTTTGCTTTTATATGCAAAAATACTCATAAAACTTGGAGATCTTGCAAAAGCCGAAGGTATCTGCGACTCAATTATTAATCGAAACCCGACTTTTCTTGATGCCTATTTTTTAAAAGCTGAGATTAAGATTTATCAATCAAAAATAAGTGAAGCCTTTGATATCTATTCTAAACTTTTAAGAAGATATCCTGATGATTGGAAGGTAAATCTCTACCTTTATAAATTTTATCAAAACATCGGAAAGGATAAAGAATCACTTATATATTTGAGAAAAGCTTTAGATCTTGCTCCATATGAGCCTGCAGTTTTTGAGGAATTATCTTACTATTATTTTAATAAAAATGATATTCCTCAAACCGAAGAATTTTTGCAAAGATTATTTGAACTTGATCCAAAAAATCCACAAGGACTTTTTATAAAAGCATATATACTAATAAAACTGGATAAATTTGAAGAGGCTTCAAATATTCTTCAAAAACTTTATGAGATTTATCCGACAAGATTAAATGTACTTTGGCTAAACTCATATCTGGCAGAAAAATTAAATAATTACGATAAAGCAATTAAACTTTTAAGTTCTACGTTGACATTGTTCCCCTATGATGAAATGGTAAGGTTTTATTTAGAAGAGTTGATTATCAAAGCCAATCAAATGCAATTTTATGATTTAAGATCTCAACTTGCTGAGTATAATTTTAAGTGGGCAAATTTTTTCTTTTCAAATGGTTTTTCACTTAAAGGTGAAATCTTACTCAGAAGAGCAGTTAGGCTTATGCCTATGAATACAAATTATAGATGGACCTTAAGTGAAATGTTCAGATCTAGAAAAGCATATTTTAAGCAACTTGAACAGTATAACATACTTAAAGACCTTGGATATAGTGGTATTTCAACAAAGATAGATGTTTTAACTTACTCTTTGAGAAATTCACTTGAAAATAAATATAAGATAAAACCATACTCCATTACAGATAGCTTCGTTACTTTAGGAATTTTCGCAATGCCTTCAAATTTTAGAGAAGATCACTATAATATAAATCTCATCTTTTCTCAGATGCTATTTGATAAACTTGCATCTATATATGGGATAAATCTTTACCTCCATAATGAAAATATAGATTCTTTAGAGCAAATAGCTAAGATTTCTAAAGAAAAAAATATTGATTATGCTATTATAATAGATAATATCGAACCTGTTCCTAGAAATGGTTATAGAATCTATACCAAAATGATAAATCCAGATAATTTATATACCCTTGATACCAAAATTTTTTATGCAAGTCTAGATTTCCCTATTCTTGAAATATCCTTATATTCCAAAGAATATATCAACTCTATCATACCTTGTCGAGGCAAAGTTCTAGATGCTGTTGGTAGTACAGTTCTTGTAAACATCGGTTATATTAACGGAATAACAAAAGATACTGAGTTTATAATAATAAATAAAAATCAACTTAAGAAGAATTTCAACTCATTTGGTTTTAATACTGAAATAGGTGTTATGGCAACAGCTAAAATAAAAGAACTTTCTGAAACCTGTGCATTACTTGAAATAACTAAAAAAGACATATACTCAAAAGTAAATATTGGTGATTTTGTATTTATAGCACCAAAGAAAAAATAAGTTTTGATAATCAAATTATTACAAAAATTATAAGGAGCTAACAAATAATGTACAAATTTAACCTTCATAAGGATAGTTTTGTTAAATCTCACTTATATATGGTATCAAAATCAAAAAAGATAAGCATTGCTTTATCAACAAACTTATTTAATGTCCTAGTATTACTTAATTTAATGGGTATTATATCTATCCAACTGACTCAAAAGACAAAATCATTATGGCATTCTATAATTTTTATTTTTTCTTATATATTTTTATTTTTTCTTTATGATATATCGCAAAAATTTTGGTACAAATTATTCTATAGAGAAATTATAAATGAAAAGTTTGGAAAAGAAGAATTTATAGAAATAGCAATAGATTTTGACGATTTTTATTTTTATTGGATAGATAAAAGTGGAGAAAGTTAGATTTTATACAATGCTATAGATAAATTTGTTAAGACAAAAAAATATATTTTTTTGATTTTAAAGAATAAAGATATCTTGCCTATTCCACAAAATTTTAAAGGATTTGAAGATTTTATTTCTAAGATAAAAGTCGTACTTAAAACTAAAGGAATCGATTTTATGGAAGATTTAAAGAGCAAAATTTAATAACGCCAAGAAAAAGATTTGAGATGCAATTCTTATAAATCTTTATTATCAAAAATCTTAAAGGTAAATAAAAAGGGATGAATAAAACTTTAGAAAACCTTAAAGAAAAAGCAAAAAGTATAAAGAATGAAATAAAAACACTATATTTTGCATATAAAAACCCAAAAACACCAATTTTACCTAAGTTTATTATAATCTTAACCATAGGTTATGCTTTAAGTCCAATTGATTTGATTCCAGATTTTATCCCTATCCTTGGTTATCTTGATGATTTAATTATTCTTCCAGCATTGATAATGTTATCTATAAAGTTAATACCAAAAAATATAATAGAGATTTCAAGGAAAGAAGCCGAAACCGAAAATATAAACTTGAAAAAGAATTGGGTTTTCGCAATTTTATTTATTATAATTTGGATTCTTATTATCTTTTTTATAGTAAAAGGAATTTTGAAGTTTGTAAAGTTTTAGTTTTAAAACAATTCTGTAAATATAATCAATAATATTCACATTTTAATGTATAACTCTTTGTTTGATTAAAAGATTCGTTTGAACCATAAACCAGAATATAAATCTGTTCAATTTGGGATAATAGTTGTTGTTCAATAGCAATTTCTTCAATAGAATCATCTGGAAGTGAAGATTGTAAAAGATATAGTTCAGAATTTTTGTAATAATAGATTTTCAGATCATAATCACATTCCTCTGGTGGAATCAATATTATTTTTAAGCCATTATTTGTTATCACAGGAAAAGTGAAATAATCATAATCATTTTCGCACCATATATAAGATTGGATATTAAAAGGAATTTGAAGTAAAAAAGCCTTTGTTTTTGAACCATTTGGTTCATAGCTATCACAATTTTCTATCCCACTATGATTATAAGATAAGATGAAGTCAAGATAAAATGGATATTTTTCGCAGAAATATACATTTTCAGGGTTATAGCAACTAACATAATTATCATAGGATGGGTACTTTGGAAAATATATGGATATCCCAGTTAATAATTCTGGATAATTTGATATGACTATTTTTGAAAGTTCATTTTCAAGCTCAAAAGATTGTAAACTAAAAACACTAAAATCAACAGTTGTTTGAGCAAAATTACTTATTTTATCTCTTTGTTGCCTTAAAGCCGATATAGATATAGAAGGTAAAATATTCTTAAATTTATCTATAAAAGATAATAAGGCTTTATCTTTATCTATTTTTAAGGCAGAAATAGATATATCATTATTATTATTTTCAATGTAATAATTTACATAGGAAGTGCAAATATCATCGATAATTACTTCGATATCTTTTTTGGAAAAAATCGAAGATATAAGTTCTTTATATGGCATACCATCCGCTGGAATAGGTTTTTGTGAAAATATAATATAATCTACTAGATCTATAAAGTTATAAGCGACTTCCAAAGTTGCCATATTACAAGCATCTAGTATTATTAAATCAAGATGAAAATTTTTAACTTTTAAAAGACAAGATCTCAATTGTCTCATATATATAACGGATTCTGATTCTTCATCACTGCATATTTCTTTATTTTTAGATCTCCAGCCACCTCCATGATTCCAAATATCGAGATAATAGTGTTTGGAAGGATAATTCTTAACTGCAAACTCGCAGAATTTTTGGATAGTTTCTGGATTTCCCATATCTAGATCTTCATCTATATATAAAGTTGTTAATCCAAGTTCATCTGAAGATAATTCCTCTAATTCTCCATCAGGATTATATACTATTTTATAAAGCCTTGTATCATCCCAATCTTCATATGTTATAGGTCCATCATACATCCTGTCTATCAAAACAAGAGCTACACAATTATTCTCGTTTTCACAATATCCACTTATTATTTCGTCAAAATCTTTTATGGCAAAATCATCAAGGTTGTTTGCTCCATCAATATAAAATAAAAAAACCTTATCATAGATAATATTTTGAAAAAAGATACATGCATTTAAAAAAGACATAATAATTAATACAAAAATAAATAAAATTAAAGCATAATAATATCTTTTCATAAATCCCACTTTCGATGTTAATTTTCAATATTAATAGGGATAAAACTTATTTATTTTTACTTTTTTTTTTAATTTAATAAGGTAAATGTAAGACCAAAATTAAAATATTATAATTCAACTATATCAATTTCAATATTATTCTATCTTTATCCATTTTATTTTCATATAGTTCATTGAAAGATATTCTATTATCTTTATTTTCTTTTATCTCTTCTCCTTTTTTTATACTTTTTTCCCTATCTTTTTCTTTATTCTTTTTTCCTTTTCGTATCTTATATCCCCCATAAAATATAAAACTAATTACTATAAATAATGGAATAATAAAATACTCTGTCCTATATCTTTCACTTATTTCAAAGCAATAAAAATAGTCTGTCCATGTTGCAACATATATTCTATTACCAACAACCCATAAAGGGTTTCTAACTCCAACTCCAGTATATATATCTTCTATTCTACCTACTTTTTTACCAGTTGTAATATCATATATTATTATTGCAGAAATTGAATATACTGGTTGAATATACCATTTGTTATTCATAACTACACCCATAGCATAATTATTGTTAAGACTATCATTTGATGGATCTTCATATAAAGAATTATCTGTAAACCATATTAACTTTCCATTGGTAATATCAAAGCAACCAACATAATAATTAAAACATGGATATATTAGCTTACCATTAAAGTATGTAAGAGGAGCTTCAGGTGCTGAACTTCCATATTCTGGTGTCATATCAGATGGACTTTCCCATATCTTTTCATAATCTTTGCTTTCATCATAACATGCAAATCTATAGTCTCTATGATAGCCACTATCATCGCGCATAAGGTATGAACTTATTATTTTATTATCAATAACAGTTGGACCAAGCCAATTCCAAACATCATTTGATTCTTGTTCTTCTATTATCTTTATTATACATTCTTCATTTGTATAAGAAGGATCCGCAAGTTTTTCACAGTCAAGAACTATTAATGCAGCATTTTTGGGATAATCAGAAGTTATATACATCTTTCCATTGTATATGCATTTATATGAGTTCATAACTACTTCAAAATCAAAAACTCTACTATTCAAAAGAACTGGTGTTGTACTTTCTTTATCAAAGCAAAATATCGTGAGTTGGTGATAAGTATTTCCTGAATAATCATAGCTTAATATTACAAAATTCGTATTACCATCAGTATCTGGTGCTATTCCGTCATAAGCACCTCCATCTATTAAAAGATATTTCCCATAATATTGTCCACTTTCTGCATCAACTATATGTAGATAATAGTTATTTCCTGGAATAGAAAAATAAAATGAAATTATATATAATAAATTTCCAAGTTTTTTTACCTGTCTTATATTATCTTGTGACGGATCTAAAGATGATTCTGTTATATTTGTCTTCCATTTTAAGTTTCCATCTAAATCGTATTTTAATACATATGCTTCATCATTTAAGCAATCTTCTGCAGCTAAATAAAAATATGTACCATCAAAATCATTATAGTTCATTGATGCTATAGATAATCCAACATGTTTTTCCCATATCAGTTGATGATCGATAGATTCTTTGAATTTCAATTCACCATTGTTCCACCATATACAGCTACTAAAGGATATTAAGATTATTAGAGAAAATAAAAATAATACTATTAAATAATATCTTTTCATAAATCCCACTTCCAATATTAATCTTTCAATATTAATAGGGATAAAACTTTATCTTTTTTACTTTTTATTTTAACTTAACAAGGTAAATACAAGATTAAAAACTAAAATATAAAAATTCAACTATACCAATTTCAATATTATTTTATCTTTATCCATTTTATTTTCATATAGTTCATTAGATAATATTATATTATCCTTATTTTCTATTATCTCTTCTCCTTTTTTTATGTTTTTTTCCATCTCTTTACTTTTGTTCTTTTTGCATTTTCCTATCTTATATCCCCCATAAAATATAAAACTAATTACTATAAATAATGGAATAATAAAATACTCTGTCCTATATCTTTCACTTATTTCAAAGCAATAAAAATAGTCTGTCCATGTTGCAACATATATTCTATTACCAACCACCCATAAAGGGTTTCTAACTCCAGCTCAAGTTGGTATATTTTCTATTCTTCCAACCTTTTTTCCAGTTGTAATATCATATATAATTATTGCACTGTTCGAATTTACTGGTTGAATATACCATTTGTTATTCATAACTGCACCCATAGCATCATTATTGTTACCCCTATCATTTGCTGGATCTTCACATAAAGAATTATCTGTAAACCATAGCAATTTCCCATTGTTAACATCAAAGCATCCAACATAATAATTAAAACATGGATATATTACCTTACCATTAAAATAGGTTAGAGGAGCTTTAGGTGGTGAATTTCCTACTATAGGTATCATATTTGAAGGACTTTCCCATATCTTTTCATAATCTTTGCTTTCATCATAACATGCGAATCTATAATCATTGTCTGCTACAGAATATGAACTGATTATTTTATTATCAATAACAGTTGGACCAAGCCAATTCCAAACATCATTTGATTCTTGTTCTTCTATTATCTTTATTATACATTCTTCATTTGTATAAGAAGGATTCGCAAGTTTTTCACAGTCAAGAACTATTAATGCAGCATTTTTGGGATAATCAGAAGTTATATACATCTTTCCATCATATATACATTTATATGAGTTCATAACTACTTCAAAATCAAAAACTCTACTATTCAAAAGAACTGGTGTTGTACTTTCTTTATCAAAGCAAAATATCGTGAGTTTGCGATAAGTATTTCCAGAATAATCGCAGCTTAATATTACAAAATTCGTATTACCATCAGTATCTGGTGCTATTCCGTCATAAGCACTTCCTTCTGTTAAAAGATATTTCCCATAATATTGTCCGCTTTCTGCATCAACTATATGTAGATAATAGCTATTTCCTGGAATAGAAAAATTAAATGAAATTATATATAATAAATTTCCAAGTTTTTTTACCTGTACTATAGTATCTTGTGATGGATCTGAAGATAATTGAGTTATATTTATCTTCCATTTTAAGTTTCCATCTAAATCGTATTTTAATACATATGCTTCATCATTTAAGCAATCTTTTGCAGCTAAATAAAAATATTGTCCATCAAAATCATTATAGTTCATTGATGCTATAGATAATCCAACATATTTTTCCCATATCAGTTGATGATCGATAGATTCTTTGAACTTCCAATCATTTTCGTTATTGTTCCACCATATACAACTACTAAAGGATATTATAAATATTAGAGAAAATAAAAATAATACTATTAAATAATATCTTTTCATAAATTATCCTTTTAAGAATATTAGTAGGGGGATAACCCCCCACTTTTAAATTTTTAACTAACAAATATTAAAAACAAAAAAATAAAAAATTTAATTTTATTGGCTGTTGCCATGTTGATTGTTGTCACTAATAAAATTATATGCATCTTTTAATCTTGATTTTAATTGCTCTTCTGCTTCTTCTTGTTGTGATGGAATAAGAATATCTTTTCCCGAATCTGGAACAATATGGTTAATATAAGTCATATAGAAGTTTTGGTCTAATTCATATTTTCTATATCCAACAATTTCCTGACTAGATAAAGGTATTAAAAGATCATGGGAACTGTTATAGTCAGATTTGTTTATAGATCTGTCTATATGATCTTCTGGATTATACGAATTTCCTCCATTTGTCACCCAATAGGTAAAATCTGAAGAAAATTTACTCCATAAATCTTTAGCTTTTTTATTTTGTATGCTTTTTATATAAAAATATGCTCCTAAAAAAAACTGATGTTTTCTCCATAACTTAGTAGCAGAATCAATTGCCGTCACTGCTAAAACATTATGTATTGAACATATCTGATTGATAATTATATTCGCTTTATCTACATTCATTATATCACCATTTTTTCCAATCAATGAAGCTCTTTTAATTGTATAGCTTCCACCAGTTTCTTTTTTAATATTTTCTGGATTATTTAAATCATTTAAGAATGCTGAACCTGGTCTAAATTCTGAGGTTATTTCTCTAACATTTGCTGGATTAGCTCCTCTATATGAAGGTGAAGATTGAAGTTCAAGTGCACCTGCTAGAATTTGTCCAAACCATTCGGCTCCCTCAACTTGTGGTAATATATTATCACATAGAAATTTTAAACCTTGCCCACTTAAAAGAGCAACTCCTTTTTCTTCATCAGATTTAGAAAAAGCATTAAAATTATTTTCAAGTTCCTCAAAATCAATTTTATCTTTTAGTGATTCCTTTGCATATTCATATAATTTTACATTTATATTCTCAAAATCATTTTGCTCTTCGGTTGATAATAAAATAGAAATCATTGGTTGAATAGTTAACAATATCAAATCCAAAAAAGTACTATTTGTAAAATAAGCATCAACACTTGCAATTAAATTCCATCCAACTCTATTACAAACAGCTTTTGCATTTTGTTTTTGTGCAATATATCCCCCCGTATTTGGTGAATCAAGAGTAATAAAGCCCTTGAATTTGCCACTTGCTATTAAATCTGGATATCTTTCTGCTATATATTGTGCCATACTTCTGACTCTAAGGCCACCCTGTGAAAAACCAAGTAAAATAAATGGATTATTAATTTTTGGATATAATTCGTCAATCATTTTTTTTGATTTTTCTTTTATCAGCATATTACCACTATAATTAGTAAAATCACTTGCCCAATAAGAATCATCTATATTATAAGAATAGAGATCACTCGCAGCACCATCAATGTTATAAACAGTAATACTATTGGCTTTCAATAAATCAGAAATATACTGTTTCCAATTAACTAAAATTACATTTGTACCTTCTCCTAAAATTGGAGTTAATACAAATATTAAAAGAATAAGAATTGTAAAAGATGTTCTTACTATATTTTTTATTTTATTCTTTATGTTTTTCATGATCTTACCTCTTTTATAATGAATATTCAAAAGTCATAACTGTAATATACTGGTCTGAAATATCTGGAAGTATACTTAACTGTTTACTTTCTATTTTGCTAAGATTTATATGACCATTTTCAACATTATAATAGTAATTCATGTCTGTAAGAATTTTACTATATGAATCAAGTATCTTCATTGAAGTTATCCTGTTTAATTTACTATCTACAACAATGGAAACGGAAGACTTTTCTATTGTCTTTGAAAACTGATAAAGATTATCTGAGATCTTTATTGGCATACCAAAAACAGTTATAAATTGATCTACTATATTTTCATAGCTCAAATTTTTATTATTTAAACTTTTATCAAGATTCTGCATAATCCCTTGTATTAAAAGTTTCTTTTCACTTTTATTATTAAATATCTTCTTTGAATTTTCAACCTGATAAATATTACCATTTTCTATTATATAATTTGTTGTTCCATTTTCATCAGTTAATGTTATATTTGTAATTTCATCTACCTTTTCTATTTCAATAATTGTCTCTTGTTCACTTGTTCCTTCTTTTGTAGAAACCTGTGTGTGAGTTTTTATTTTTGTCTTATAGTTTCCATCATAAACAAGTTCTGCATATTGGTCTCCTACCATAAGCTTTTCAGAATATGTAATCTGCTGGTTACTAGTCGAATCTATTGCTGTAACTGAAATATCATAGGTCCTTTTAATCTCTGGTATCTGCCAGCATATCTTATTTGAATTATCTGGAAGAGAAATACCATCAATACTCCATTGATAACTCACATCTTTTGTCTTATTTGCTTTAGCAAATATCGTTATCTTTTGTCCAACTGATATTGGTTGATCTTTTGGATTTTCAATACCAAAAGAGATAATTTTTAACTGACGCAAATTTTCTGTCTCTGTAAATGTACAGGCAAAAATTAAAAGGTATAAAACAATAAGTAGGATAAGAACACTTCTTTTCATATCTTCCTCCTATAAAATTTAATTATGTTTAAAGATAACTAATAATTATATTATTTTTTTTTTTTTTGTCAAGTTATTTGTTTTAAATTTTGGATAAATTTAATGATTTTAATATTTGTCAAATATTATGTTTAACTTACTACTAAATATATTTAAAGTAATTCAAAAAAAGGAAAAATTTTCACTGATTAAGAGATATTTAGATATTGCATATGTGGATATTACTTATGAAATAAAGAAAACAAAGAAATTGCAATTAATATGAATTATAAATTTGAAATAATATAAATTAAAAAAAATTAAATATAAAGTTTAAATATAAAAATCAGTCAAAAAGATTTCAGGATACATTGCAAGTATCTTATAGTTGTTTCTTTTTATATAATTTTCAATATTTAGTAGATTTACGATGCTTCTTTCAAATGATAAATCTTCCTTTGGAGAAATAAGTTTACTTATAAAAGAAACTTTTCTTTTTGGATAAAATTCGACAGAAAGATTTTTAGTCTTATGCTTTTCTTTTAAGTAATCTAAAGCACTATGCAAATCCCCTATCTCATCAGCAAGACCTATTTTTATAGCATCTATTCCAGCCCAAATTCTACCCTGAGCAACTTCATCTATTTGCTCAACCGTTTTATTTCTGTTTTTAGCGACATTTGATAAAAAACCATTGTAAATATTCTCAATCAAGGAATCCAGTAACTTTAGTTCTTCCTCTGTTTTTTTTCTTGTCGTTGTTTCTATGTCAGCATATTCGTGAGTTTTAAGGGTGGAATGTGTAATACCAAATCTTTCATAGAAGTCCTTCATGTTGAAAAAAACTGAGATTACACCGATGGAGCCAGTGATAGTTGTGTTTTGCGTAAATATCTTTTCTGCAGGAAAAGAGATGTAATAGCCACCAGAACCAGCGACTCCAGATTGAACCACAATAAGATCTTTTTCTTTTTTGAGCTCTAATAAGGCGTTTGCAATTGCATCAGATGCAGTTGCAGAACCACCCGGGGAATTCACCTTGAAAATCAGGCTTTTTATTCTCTTATTTTTCCTGATCTTTTCAATCTGCTTTATCATATATCTATCACCAATCTCTTCTCCCAAAGGGCTATTCGCATCATTTTCTCCATCCTTTATTCCTCCATCAAAATAAAGGACTGCCACTTTCCTACCTTTACCAAATCTTGATTTTAATTTTTTAAAAGTATACTTATGAATCTTTTCTTCTTTTTCTTTTTTATTTATATACTGTTGAAGATGAGAAATTTCATCTATAATTCCAAGCTTTTTAGCCTCTTGAGCCCAGATAATCTTTCCTTCGATATTTTCATTAAAAAATTCTTGTGAAAAATTAAAGGAAGAACAGATTGTTTTCTTTGCAGTCTCATCAAAGACCTCTAAAATTCTGCTATGAGCAGTCTTTTGAGCTTCATCTATCTTATCCAATCTAAAAATATCTGCCGCACCTTTGAACTTTCCTCTTCTTATAACATTTGCTTCGATATTAAGTTTTTCTAAAAGATTTTTTAAATAACTAAACTGCCTTTTGAATCCTAAAAAAGCCAATCTCCCGCATTCTGGCATAATTCTTTTGCTACATGCACCAGAAAGATAAAGAGCTTTTTCATTATAATCACTGGAAAAAAAAATGGTTTTCTTGCCATGAACTGTCATTCGTTTTAATAGATTATAAATCTGTTCGAGCTGCCCCATCATGCATGAGAATGTTGTATCATATTCTATAAAAACATATTTTATCGACTTATTTTTTATAATATTTTCACAAAGAATTGTTAAGTTTGCTATGGTGAACTTCTTAGAATTTATTAAAGGAAATTGTGAGAATATAGTATCTGTATCATAACACTTTCCTTGTAAAATAATTTTTGTATAAAACATTTTAATTCCCTCTATAGAAAATTTGACTGTTTAAATAATATAAGCAACGAACCATTTGTCAAATTAATTTTAAGTATAATTAAAAATTAAAACTTAAATTTAGGGGTGATTTTCAATTTAAATTATATCGAAATATAGAAATCATCAATGCGATTTGAGAAAAAAGAGGTATGCCATCTTCAAATTATTTTATGTTAAAACCAAGTTCATTAAGAACTCTTAATAGAGAGTCGAAATTTTTGATTCCGCCTTGTGCAAAGTCATCTTTACCTCCAGCAGAACCTCCGGCTTTCTTAGTTATATTTTGTAGAAAATCTTTAGCCTTAATCTTTGAAGTATAATTTTTTGATACAACACATATAAGAGTTACTGATTCATTTTGCTTATTTACAAAAATCGCAACCCCTTCTTTTTCAGCTTTGAACTTATCAGCATACTTTTTAATATCTTCTATAGATTCATTTTCAAATATTACAAGATAATGCGGTATTGAGTCAATAAGATTTGCTTTTCCAATTATGGAGTTAAAATTAAAATCAATGACTTTGTTTTTTAGTATCTCATTTTCCTTTTTCAATTTTTCATAATCTTGTTTCAACTTCAATATTGTTTCTGTTGTTTTACTTTCATCTTTTATCATTAAGATTTCTGTCGTTTCTTTAGCTAACTTTCTTAAAGAGAATAGATTATTTAAGACACCCCATCCTGTTACTGCTTCAATCCTTCTTGTACCAGCTGCGATTGAGGTTTCCGAAGTTATAACAAATCCGCCAATAAAACCAGTATTTGGGCTATGAGTTCCTCCACAAAGCTCTAAAGAATATCCAGAGATTTCCACGACTCTTACGATATCTTGATATTTTTCAGTAAAAAGAGCCTTTGCATTCATTTTTTTTGCTTCATCCAAAGATAAACCATTATGAATAACAACAGGCAAATTTTCCATAATTTTTTCATTCACTTTCTTTTCTATCTGATTTATCTGCTCTTCACTTAGGCTTTCATGATGCGGGAAATCAAATCTTAAATAATCCTCAGATACAAAAGAACCAGATTGCTGAACATGAGATCCAAGAATATCTATTAGTGCTTGATGAAGAAGATGAGTTGCTGTATGATTTCTCATGGTAGAAAATCTTTTTTCAATGTCAACTTTTAGAATAAATCTTAATTTTTCAAACTGCTTTCTATCCAAAAGAATATCTTTCCCTTCCTCTAAGATGCAAAGATGAAGAGGACCTTTCTTAGTCTTAAAAACATTTTCAACTTTTAGTATGATATCTGCATTAGTCTTTAATATATCAGTCGCTTCACTTTTGATATTTTCTTTTAAATTATTAAATTCTTCATCATTGAACCCAAAGATATAACCAGAGTCCGAAACTTGTCCGCCACTTTCGGCATAAAATGGGGTTTTTTTGAAAAACAAAAGAACCTTATCACCATCAAAAGTATATGAAAGTAATGAAGACTCTATGCAGAGCTTCTCTCTATCATATTCATATCCGACAAATTCAGAATCTGCCTTTTCGATTATATACCAACCCTCTTGATCAATTAAAGAAAAATCATATTGAGTCTTCACTGTTCTCGATTTTTCTCTTTGTTTTTCCATCAAAGATTCAAAACCTTTTTCATCTAGATTTATTCCATTTTCTTCGCACATTAGTTTCGTTAAATCTAAAGGGAAACCATAGGTATCATGTAAAGTAAAAACAGTTTCAGCATCAAGCACATTTTTCCCTTCTGCCTTAATCTTAGAAAGTTGTTCATTGAAAAGCTCGAGTCCTTTATCCAAAGTTCTGTTGAACTTCTCCTCTTCGGCTTTTATTATATCCATTACAACCTTTTCTTTGACTCTAATCTCTTTATAATATTCTCCCATCTTTGATGTCACTGCTGGAACTAGTTGATATAAAAATGGTTTTTTCATATTGAGATATCTTGATTGCCTTGCTGCTCTTCTAAGAATTCTTCTGACTACGAACCCCCTTCCTTCATTGGATGGGTAAGCTCCGTCAGTAATTGCAAAAGTAAGCATCCTTATATGATCACATATTATCTGAAAAGGAATCTTTTTTTCTTCAAAAGAAAATCCGGTTATTTCTGTAAGTTTCTTTATTATTGGTTCAAATAGATCTGTTTCATAGTTTGATGTTACATTTTGAACTATAGCAAGTATCCTTTCTAATCCCATCCCCGTATCCACTGATTTAAAAGGAAGAGGTGTTAACTTGCCATTTGAATCCCTATTATATTGCATGAAAACATGATTCCATACCTCTAAAAATCTATCACATCCACAAGTTACTGAGCAATCTGGTTTACCACATCCAACACCTGGTCCTTGATCGTAATATATCTCACTGCATGGACCGCATGGCCCAGTTTCTCCCATGGACCAGAAATTTTCTTCGTCTCCTTTTTCTATATCGCCAAGTCTATATATTCTTTCTTCCGGAACACCTATTTCCTTTGCCCATATATCATAACTTTCATCATCATCTTTGTAAACTGAGACATATAATTTTGAAGGATCTAATTTTAGCACATTTACTAAAAAATCCCATCCCCACTTTAATGATTCTCTTTTATAATAATCTCCAAATGACCAGTTACCTAACATCTCAAAAAAAGTGTGGTGTCTTCCATCTCTTCCAACCTCTTCAAGATCATTGTGCTTACCTGAAACCCTTATGCACTTTTGGGCACTTGCTGCTCTTTTTAATTCACTTTTTATCTCACCTAAAAAGATCTTCTTAAACTGATTCATACCAGCATTGGTAAACAGTAATGTGGGATCATCATATGGAACAACAGGTGAAGATTCATAAATTTTATGATCCAGTTTTTTGAAATAATCTAAAAACATATTTCTAAGTTCATTGGAAGATATCATATAATACACCTCGAATATAATTTTTTAATCAAATTTTCTGTTAATTATCATAAAATGAAGAAATTGCAGCTTAAATTAGTTCTCTATTTCTGAAATAAATCTATTAAAAGCTTCAACAAATGCAGAATACGGAAATCCTCTAGATCTAATAAAAAATAAAGCTCTATCTTTATTTTTTATCTTTTTCTTTTTTAATAGTTTATATACTATTTCAATTTCATCCTCGGTAGGATATATTTTATTCATCTTTTGGTTTATTTGGTCCACTTTATCTTTTCCTAAAACCAATATCAACTTTTGAATTATAAAAAAACGAGAAAAAAGATGATTTTCTTTATAGTATGAAATACTATTTTCTATAAGTCTTTCATCATTAACAATTCTTTTATCTTTTAAAAATTCGATTCCATAAGTTATTTCTAATTCATTAAAACCTTTTTCTTTTAAGTATTCGATCAACTGTTTTTCACTATATGATTTATATTTTAATCTTTTCAATAAAGTTAAAACTACTTCTTTTTTCCTTACTTCTTCATATATCTTTTTAAATCTATCATCATCAATCTCACCAATAGAAATTTGTTCTTTTTTTATTATTTTATCGGATAATACATAGGATGTTTGATTTTCATCCATCAAAGTTGAATAACCTTTTTTATATGGAATAATAGATATTATTTTCATAACATAAAGTTAATACTAAATTTCATTTTGTAAACTTAAAATAATTTTAAGAAGATCATCCATTAAAAATGGTTTTTGAATAGCTCTATTAAAGCCGTATTTCTCAGGAAAACCTAATATTGGATCGTCAAAATATCCTGAAGATACTATTGCTAAAACCTCTTTATCTTTTTCTCTAATTTTTTCTATGACTTCTCTTCCTCCTAAACCAGATTGAATAGTCAAATCAAGGATCAATAGATCATACTTTTCATTTTTTTCTATACTATTATAGAATAATTCAAGTGCTTTTTCTCCACTTTGAGCTTCATCAACTAGAAATCCTTTTTTAGTTAAGTATTTTGAAATTGTTTTTAATATTGATAATTCATCATCTAGCACTAAAATCCTTTTTATTTGTCTCATAGTCAAATCCTTTTGGTAAAACTTTTCCAGATCTAAATGATTTTGAGTAATGTTTTGTGAGTTTATAAAATCTGCTTCATTATCAACTTTTCTTTCTTTTTGAATTTCAAGTTCATCTTTTTTTGTTAAACAATCTATATTTTGTTTCCTTTTATTATTGCATGCAGGAAGATATATAATAAATTGGGTTCCTTTATTCACTTCTGAAATTACCTCAATAAAACCACCATGCTGCTTTATTATTGAATAACATACCGAAAGACCAAGTCCTGTTCCACCTTTTTTAGTAGTAAAAAATGGATCAAATATTTTTTTAATATTTTCAGAAGAAATACCCTCTCCTTCGTCTTTGATACTTATAAAAATATAATCCCTTTCTTTAAATTCTTTTTCATATTTATTATTAACAAGATTTTTATCATCACTATAAATATTTTTAGCTTCTACAAAAATTTTCCCAGGTTTTTTCATTGCTTGTCTTGCATTAATGATCATATTTTCAATAACCTGAGAAATCATATTCTTGTCACATAAAACTGGATTCAAATCTTTATCAATATCAAATATTGGTTCTATATTTGAACCAGCTAAGGCAAAGTTAGTAGTTTTATATATAATATCATTTAAATTTTCTTCATTTAATATTGGTTTTCCACCTTTAGAAAAAGTAAGTAACTGATTTGCCAAGGCTTTTGCTCTTTCCAAAGTATTTAATGCTAATAAAAGATTTTTTTTTGAGTCTTCTATAGAAGATTCATTTATAGCTAGATTAATAAAACCATATATACCGCCAAGCAAGTTGTTAAAATCATGAGCAATACCTGCTGCAAGTGTTGATAGTGATTCCAACTTACTAGCTCTATTTGCTTCTAAAAGTAATTTTACCTTTTCAGTAACATCTCTAAAAACAAGGACAACCCCAACTAATTCTTTTTCAGTATTAATAATAGGGGCAGCGCTATCCTCTATCATATACCTTTCATCATTTTTAGAAATTAAAATAGTATTATATGCTATACTTTTTACTTGAAGAGTTTTTATTACTTCGATTATTGGATTTTCAACTTTTAGACCTGTTTTTTCATTAGTTATATTGAATATATCTGAAATTTTTCTCCCTATCGCTTCTTTCTCATCATAACCAGTTAATTTCTGTGCCACTTTATTTAATAATATCACATTTTCTTCTTTATCAGTTGCAATGACACCATCTGCTATGCTGTCTATTATGACTTTCAGCTTTTCTTTCTCTTCGTTTATAGATTTTTCTTTATCTTTTAAGTCAGTAATATCCTCATAAGTTCCTAAAACACCTATTACATTTTTATCTTCATCAAAAATAGGTACCTTATTGGATCTTAAATTCAACTTAACCCCATCAGATCTTATCATTGTTTCTTCAAAAGACAAAAGAGCTTTTCCTGTTTCTATTATGTATCTATCATCATCAAGACATTTTTCAGCTTCAGTTTTATTAAAGAGATCTAAGGAAGTTTTCCCTACTATCATTTGAGGATCATTTACTTCTGCATCTTTAGCGAAAAGAGTATTGCATCCTAAATATCTTAAATCTTTATCTTTCCAAAAGACTCTAACAGGTATATTTTTTAATATTGTATCCAAAAATCTATTGTTTTCTTTTAATTTTTGTTCTATCTCTTTTGATTTTGTTATATCTGCATGAATTCCAAACATTAATAGAGGATTCCCTTTTTCATCGCGACTAATTAATTTACCTTTATCTAAAATCCAGATCCAATTTCCATTTTTATGCCTCATTCTTATTTCGCATTCATAAAATTCTGTTTGACCGTTGTAATGTTTTTCAAGTTCCATGTATGTTTTTTTTACATCTTCAGGATTTGTTAAACTTTCCCAAGTTTTTAATGAAACAGGTTGAAGTTCTTTTAATTCGTATCCAAGTAATTTTGCCCATGTTTCATTATAAATGGTCTGTCCAGTTTGAATGTTCCAGATCCATGTACCTAGATTCGCAGCATCAATAAGATTTTGAAGTTGTTCTTTTGATTCTTTTATTTGATTTTCAGCATTTTTAAGTTCGGTCATATCATTAAAAGAAAGTAAAATCGAATTTACCCCATTTATAATAAGATTATTGAAAAATCCATAAAACCATCTTGTTTTTTTATTCTTTGTTTTTATTTTTAATGTAAAGACATTGTTTTTTCTACTGAAAGACTTATTTAAATGATCTTTTATTTGTTCTTTGAAATCATCATCGACTAAATCCATTAATTCCATCTTAAAAAGCTCATGTAACTTGTAACCAGTCGTTTTTATAAATTGTGGATTTGCGTAGATAAATCTATCTTTTTGATATAATGCGATATTTAGTAGATTAGATTCTACTAGATTCTTAAAAAGTTGTTGTGATTCATAAAGTTCAAGTTCAGATTTCTTTTTATCGGTAATGTCGATATGAACTCCATATATCAAAAGTGGTTTCCCATCTTTAGTCCAATATAAAACTTTACCTTTGTCTTCAATCCATCTATAACTACCATCTTTATGTTTCATCCTGATTTCACAGTTATAGAGCAGTATCTCATTATTTATATGTTTTTGTAAAAGCTTATCACTTTTCTCAAGATCCTCTGGATGAACAAGATTTCTCCATGTGTTTTCATTTAATGGAGAAAGTTCTTCCAATGTATAACCAAGCATTTTAGCCCATTGTTCGTTATACTCTTTTTCTCCTGTTTGATAATTCCATTTCCAGGTTCCTATTTCAGCTGCTTCTACAACATAATTTAAGTATTCTATTTCGGCTTGTATTTGTTTTTCAAGTCTTCTTTTTTCTGATATATCTTTAATATATACCGCAATATATTTTTTTTCATTTTCAATTACTTGAAAAGTTACTTCGACCGGAAAGAACTTATTACCTCTATTTTTTTTAACAGTTTCAAAAACACTACTAACACTTACTTTTTCTATTAAAGGCTCAAGTATTTGGGTAAATTGCTCGATTGTAACTTCTGGCAAAAGATCCAAAAGAATCATATTTTTTAATTCTTTTTCCGAAAAACCAGTTTCATTGATTGCAAATTGATTTAGCTCAATAATTTTCCATGTTATTGGATCTATAATATATACTTCTTGTAATATGTTATAACCAATCTTGTAAAATAGATCTTTGACTTTTGAATCTGTTAACTTTTGAACATACAAAGAAAAATATTCTTTTGACTCATAATTTAGTATTATTTTATAGTATTTATCTACCGAGTTTAAATTTATGAAAAATTCATTTTTATCTTTGTTAATAAGAATATCTTTTATTGAATTTAAAAATATATCCTTAAAGTTAGTTATATCTTCTAAACTGCTTCTATCAAAAATAGTATTTAATGACTCGAAGAATTTTTCCTTCTCTTTTACTTCAAAATATTCAGCAAAAATTTGATTTCTACCTTCAATTTGAAAATCAATCGGTTCTTTTTTGTCAAATATTATTTTGTTATATGAGTAACCGATTTTCAATAAATTTAAAAGAAAATCATCTCTTTCAATACTTAACATTATTCTTCTGTTTATTATCTATAAATTTATTTTCGATAATTTCTTTTTACCCATTTTATTTTTATAGAACTTTTATTTTTAAAAAACAATTTATTCTATTAATTTGGTTTATATTAGTTTTAATTATAAGTTTACTAATTTTTAAAATTATTTTTATCCTGCTTTAATGAGGTGATATCAATAAATGTAGTTATAAAATAGTATTTTTCAGGAGAATAAACATATATCTTATAATACTTCTTTAATGTCTCACTATATTGTTCAAACTCCATCTCGGTACCATTCAAAGCTATTTGGCCATATGCTTTAATCCAATCAAATGAATCATTTACAATATTTGGTAAGACCTGTTTTAATGTCTTGCCTATTATTTCAGATATTTTTAAGCCAGTCATTCTTTCAAAAGCTATATTTACATCTAAAAATTGATAGTCTATAGGTATCCCTTTTTCATCAATAATTATCTTATGTAAAGCATAACCTAAGGGGGATTTATCAAAGATATTCTTATAAATTTGAATATCCATAAAATTCTCCTTTTGCAAATATTATCAAAAATCATTATTACATTTATACAATATTAAAGTAAATTTTCAATATTTTTAGCCAATAATATTTTTAGTAAACGATGTTTTTCATAAATAATATTTTCCATAAAAATAGTTTTATTATCTCAATTATCGCAAAATAATAAATAGCAAAAGATAATAAAAAAAAGGCTGCTTAATGCTTTTAGGCAGCCTTTTTTTATTAACATTAAATAATCTAATTTTAATATTACTAAAATATTATCTTTTAGAGAACTGGAATGATTTTCTCGCTTTTTTATGTCCATATTTCTTTCTTTCAACCATTCTTGGATCTCTTTTAAGAAAACCATTTGATTTTAAAATTGATCTATATTTTTCATCTATTTTGACCAAAGCCCTTGAGATACCATGTCTGATAGCCTCTGCTTGGGCATTAAAACCACCACCTTTAACATTAATAGTTACATCATATTTGCCAGTATTTTCTGTTAGATTGAAAGGTTGATAAATCATTTCCTGTAATTCTGGTTGAGGAACATACTTGCTAATTTCTTTTTTATTTATAATAATATTGCCTTTACCAGGTTTTAATATTACTCTTGCAATTGCTGTTTTTCTTGAACCTTTGGACATTATCATTTTTTCCATCTATTGACTCCTTTATTCATCAAAAGTAACAACTTTAGGATTCTGTGCTGAATGTGGATGATCAGCATCGGCGTATATTTTTAAGTTCCTTAATAATTTTCTACCCATTTTATTGTGTGGAAGCATTCCTTTTACAGCAATCTCAAGTGGCTTTTCTGGATGTTTTTCAAGAAGTTTTTCATAACTAGCACTTTTTATTCCACCAGGCGCTTTTGAATGCCAATAATAAATCTTATCCTGCTGCTTATTTCCAGTAACTTTAATGTGTCTAGCATTTATAACAATAACATTATCGCCATTATCCCAGTATGGAACATAATCAGCTTTATTTTTCCCTTGCAATATATTTGAAATAAAAGAAGCAAGTCTTCCAAGTGTTTTACCTTTAGCATCAATTAAAATCCAATTTTTCTGGATTTCAGATGGTTTTCTTAAAACAGTTTTATAAACAATCATATTAACCTCTTCGATACTTAAAACAGTCATTAATGAAGTAGTCAATAGATACATTAACAATATTTTTTGTCAAGAAGATTTGCTAAATAAAAAATTTTATATAATATAAAGCCATGAAAAAATTAAGAATAATTTTTTTAACAATCATCTTTTCCCTTATTTTATTTTTTTATTATAATATTTTTTTGCAAAAAATAAGCTACGATGAAAAAAATATCTTTGAATTGTTTAATAAATATAAAAATGATTTATATTCAATGGTTAATTCATCTATTAAAAATGATAATAATTCGGATGAAGGATTTAACCAGGAATATAAGATTCAAAATTTTATTTCATCAATTATAAAAAAGAATGGAATATATTCATTTGATGAAGAAACTGGCTTTTTAAATAAGTTTACTTCTTATATTGTAAATTTTACTAAAGAACCAGTATTAACAGTTTTAGATAAAAATAATAAAGTAATAAAAAAATACAAATATAGAAGTGATTTTAACATCAAAATAATTGAAAATTCTCAAAACATTTCTATTACACAAAAAGCATATACCTTAGTAGATCCGACCTGTTTTGAACCAAAAAAAGGAGACATACTTTTAATTTCAAGTGCATATTATTCAGAAAAATACGATACAATATTGAATGATTCAAAAGTATTTGCAATAATTACAGACATATCTGAAAAAAAAATAACAAATAGTTATAATATATTTTTTGGATATAAAAATAAATATAAAAATGACCAAATGAAGAACAATAATTCTAGCTTTTATAAAATATTTGTAAAACCAGATGTCTTTTCTGAGCTTGCATCTTATACTTACCAAAATTATAGGATTCATATTGAAGCAAATTGGGAGATAACAGAAAAAGAATTCTTCCAAAATACTGCTTTTTTCCCAGGAAAAATAAAAGATGAGCTTATTATTTTTCAAGTCCCAATATTAAATAATATTGAATCTATTGCATTAACTTTACCTTTTTTAAACATATTAAATTCAAATAAAAACAGATTAAATAGATCAGTTATCTTTTTCTTTTCAAATAAGTCTATTGAAGATTTCCCTTCTGAATTGAATTTCATAAATTCATTCAAGAATTTTCCTAAAGATACAAAAGTATTGATATTAGAAAACTTACCAGGGTCTGAAATAAACCTTCTTACCTTTTTAACTAATAAAAATAAAGACAGATTAAGCGGTTTTACCAAAGAAATAACTGGTTTTTTAAAAAGAAATGGAATATATTGTAATATTAACTATTATGACACAGAAAGCAATCATTTCCCTTATATTTTCAATAGAATTCCAGCAATCACAATGGATTTGAATTTTGAATCAACTAATAATACCGAAATAAGCTACTTTAAGATCTATTCAAATTTGATTTATTATCTAATAACTGAAATTCCTTTACTTTATAAATTATTTTTTCTTATTATTATAATAATTTATTTTTCTTTGCTTATAATTTTTACAGCGATGAATTACAAAAAAGATGTTGATAAAGATTGATAATAAAAATTTATGAAATATAAAGGCGAACTACTTTTAATTCTCTCGGCTTTTCTTTTTGCAATAACATCAATATTGGTAAAATTTGTTTCGAAAGAATTTTCTGGGATGTTTATATCACTAATTAGATTTATAGTTGGATTAATTTTAGGGTATTTCATATTAAAATTCCAAAAAATACCTATAAGAATTAATGATACTAAATCCTGGGTTTTAAGAGGGATATTTGGAGCCTTGGGCATGATTACTATGTATGTTGGTATTTCTCTTACTTCAAGTGGTAGAGCTACTATGCTTTCAAATACTTATCCTATTTTTGTTGCTTTTTTCGGATGGATTTTTTTCAAAGAGAAAGTTTCTCCTATATCTATTGTAAGCTTGATTCTATGTGTTACAGGGGCAGCATTTATCTTTTGGGATAACAGTAATTATTCAAAAATAGGGGATTTAATTTCATTGGCATCTGGTCTTTTTGGTGGTATGGCTATAAATTACTTAAGAAGAGGCATTAGATTTGATAATCCCATCATTATATATCTTTCGACATGCATTTTCGGATTAATACTTATTCCTTTTACATTTAAGGAATGGAAAAATATAAATTTAATTAATTTTTCATACCTTATGTTGGTGGCAGTTGTTGCCTTTGTAGCACAAATAGCTATGACAGCCGCTTATAGATATCTTAGTGCTACAAAAGGTTCCATTATTTCTTATACTGGAATCCCGCTTACTCTGCTTTTAAGTAATCTCTTTGTTAATGAAATTTTTAAGAAAAAATTTTTTATAGGTATTATTCTTATCTCAATAGGACTTTTTTTTACTATATATATTGATTCAATAAAAAGTAGAATAAAAGTTTGATTTTCTTTTTTTCAAATACTTTTTTATTTTCAAATACCTTTTTATGTTATTATTCCTCTTTCTTTTAAATACTTTTTTATGTTTGTCTTATAAGGAGGATAGATTATTCCACTTTCAGTTATAAATGCAGTAACATATTTAGATTGTGTTACATCAAAAGCTGGGTTATAAACATTAACATTTTCTGGAGCAAGTTGGAATCCTTTAAATCTCTTTATCTCATCAGGACTTCTAAACTCAATTGGGATTTGCTCTCCTTTTTTTATATTTTTATCAAAAGTAGTATAAGGAGCAGCTACAAAAAATGGGATATGATGTGCTTTGGCAAGAACTGCTAAAGAATAAGTTCCAATTTTATTTGCAAAATCCCCATTTAGGCAAATCCTATCAGCTCCAACTATTATTTTATCTATCTTTTTCTGTTTCATTAAAAAACCAGCCATATTATCACATATCGTTGTGACATCTATCCCTTTTTTTAAAAGTTCATAAGCAGTAAGGCGACTGCCCTGCAAAAGTGGTCTAGTTTCATCACTATACACTTTTATTTTTTTCCCATCCTCAAATGCTTTATATATAACAGAAAGTGCAGTGCCCCATGCAGTAGTCGCAAGTGAACCAGCATTACAATGGGTTAAAATCGTATCGTTATTGTTAATAAGTTTATTTCCATGAATACCAATAGACTCACATATCTTTTCATCTTCTTCATGAAGCTTCTTGGCTACATATAAAAGATTTTCATAAACTTGTTGTTTGACTAAATTTATGGGATTTTCTATGCTTATTGCAACAACCTCATTGAATTTATTTTTAACTATATCTAAACAATTTTTCAAATTAACTGCAGTTGGTCTTGAATTTAATATTTTATCAATTTTCTCAAAAAATAACTTTTTATATAACTCAATATCTGGGATATGAATACCTATTAATTCTTTAGCGGCTACCACTGCACCATAAGCGGCTGTTATACCAATCAAAGGAGCACCTCTTACTCTTAATTCTTTTATCGCTTCAATCACTTTTTCAACATTATCAAGTTCTATAATCTTTTCAACTTCTGGAAGTTGTGTCTGATCAATAATTTTTATTTTTTCATCTTCCCAGACAATAGTGTTAAATTTCATAAAAACCTCTTAAAGTTAAAATTTTTATATATAATAATTTTAAGTTATAATTATTATAAAGGGGGACAGGATGAAAAAATTTATATTATTTCTCTCTCTATTATTTTTATTTTTCAGTAGCATCTCATTTAATTCATATAACAATTTTAATTCATCTGACAATGGGACAATAACCTATTTTGGAAGATCTTCAATAAAAATAAAAACTTTTGACTCTTTTGTTATTTATATTGACCCTTACGCATCTGGAGATTATTCTGAAGTTGCAAATCTAATATTGGTAACCCATGGACATTCAGACCATAATAAAATTTCATTAGTATCAAAAAATGATAATACCATTATCATAGCACCTAAAAATGCAATTAGTGGAAAATATACAGTAGCAAGTGAGAATCAAACTTTTAAGCTTGGTTCAATTTCAATAGAAACAGTTGCTGCATATAATAAAAATCATCCTAAAGGAACTGGACTTGGTTATATAATTACATTTGGAAATTTTAAGTTTTACCATGCAGGTGATACTGATTTAATTGAGGAGATGAAACAACTTACAAGTAAAAATATTACAGTTGCAGCATTACCTTGTGATGGATATTACAATATGGGACCAAAGATGGCAACAGAAGCTGCTAAAATAATAAAGCCAGTTTACTTAATGCCAATACATTCAGATCCTTATGGACTATTTAATGAGAACAACATTAAGCTTTTAAATTTTGAAAATCTTCTTATCTTAAAACCAAACGAAACTATAAGTATAAGTGACTTAAAATATTAAGATTTAATATATATTTTATAAGTTTTAATCTATGGTATGAATCACAAAGCCAGATCTTAATTTGGGTTCAAACCATGTGGATTTTGGAGGCATAACCTGGTGATTATCGGCTACCTTTATAAGATCATTTATATCTGTTGGAAACATTGAAAAAGCAATTTTATATCCCTTATTATCAACAAGGTTTTCAAGTTCTTTTGTCCCCCTAATACCACCAATAAAAGATATTCTCTTATCTGTTCTAGGGTCTTTTATCCCTAATATTGGATCTAAAATGTTATTTTGAAGCAAAGCTACATCTAAAGAATTAACTGGATCTTTTGGAATTAGTACTTTTTTAAAAGCAAATTCATACCACTTTTTGTCTAAATAAATCATAATAGAATGTTTCTTTGAAGGTTCGGTAAGATCTGTTTCTTTAATGGTTCCAATCTCCTTAATCTTATTTAAAAATTGATCTGAAGTTAAACCATTCAAATCTTTAACAGCTCTATTGTATGGTAAGATCCTAAGATGTTTTGAAGGATATATTACAGCCATAAAATAATTGTAAGATTCTTCACCAGTATGATTTGGATTCTGTTTTTCAAATTCTTTTGCCGCATTTAGCGAAGAAGCTGTTCTATGGTGACCATCTGCTATATAAAGGATATTTACTTTTTTAAACTCATCCTCAATTATTTTATTTATTTTTTCATCAGCGCAAACCCAAACTTTATGTGTTACATCATTTTCATCTTTTACAAAGTATTCTTGTTCATTTTTATTTATAAAATCTCTAATCGTTTTTTCGATTTTATCATTATCTTTATATGTTAAGAATACTGGCTCCGTGTGAGTCTTAGTTATGACTATGTGATTGGTTCTATCGACCTCTTTTTCTTTTCTTGTAAATTCATGTCTTCTAATGGTTCCATTTTCATATTCTTGAACTTTAACTGCAGCAAATAAACCAAGTTGACTTTTGCCTCTCCAGGTCTCTTCATAAAAATAGTAACAAGGTTTTGAATCTTTTATTAAAATTTTTTCATTCAGGTACTGCTCAATCTTCATTTTAGCATTTAAATAAACCTGAGTGTCATGCTCATCTATAGAATCAGGTAAATCAAGGTCACTTCGTGTCACATGTAAAAAACTATATGGTTTGTTTTCTGCAAGTTTTCTAGCTTCATCCCTATCCATGACATCATATGGAGGACAATGAAACTCCTGTACAATGCTTTTTGATGGTCTTAAACCAATAAAAGGTTTGGCTGTCGCCATGGGAAACTCCTTTCAGGTTATTTACCTTTTAAATTAAGCATATTCTATTTATTTTGCAAACAAAGATTCAATCTCCTTCGAATATTTTTCGTATACTACATTCCTTCTAACCTTCAAGGTTTCAGTTAACTCAATTCCAGTGACAAATTCATTTGGCAAAAGATAAAATGCCCCTATTAATTCATACCTTTTAAAACCATTACTATACGAAATTAATCTTTGTATTTCTTTTTGAATTATTATCTTAGTATTTTCATATTCTATTAAATCTTTAAGGGTTTCGAATTTCATTCCCTCTCTTTCTTTAAAAAGCATATTGAAGTTTTCAAGATCTGGAACGATTAAAACACCAAGCATTCTCTTATCCTGTCCAACTACAACAGCTGTTTTAATATATTGTGATTCCATAAGCTTTTTTTCGATAGGTTCTGGTTCGATATTTTCTCCACCTAAAAGAACAATAGTATCTTTCGCTCTACCAGTTATTTGAACATATCCTCTTATATCCATTCTTCCAATATCACCAGTATTGAACCATCCATCCTTCAAAACTTTATTTGTCTGTTCCTCCATTTTATAATAACCTTTCATAAGTTGAGGACCTTTAATGTGAATTATTCCTTTTTTACCATATCCAAGTTTATTTCCATTTTCATCACGAATTTCAATCTCAGTTTTAGGGACCCAATCTCCAATTGTATAGATAGTAGGTTTCAAATATCTTCTTACACATACAACTGGAGAGGTTTCGGTTAAGCCATAACCTTCAAGAAGTTTAATACCAATAGCATTAAAAAATTCATCTATATGTTTTGGAAGAGCGCCACCCCCAGATATACCACATTTAAATCCAGTTCCAAGCTTTGCTTTTACTTTACTAAAAATAAGTGCGGTCCCTAAAAGAAATAATGGATAACAAAATAAATAACAAAGAAAATTCCATGGTATCATAACAAGATTCTTGAAATATTCATCCTTTGAGAAAAATGGAATCTGCTCATGTATGGCAATTTTCTTTTTAAACCAGAATCTTGCTACAGATTGGAAGAATAGAAAGAGTTGATATTTTACTTTTCCACTATTTTTTAATGTTCTTAATAATCCATCATAAATCCCTTCCCATACTCTAGGAACAGAAACTACATATTGTGGATTTTCTATTGATAAATCTCTTAATAAAATAGAAGGAATTGGTTTAGAATAGATTATAAAACCTCTAACATTTAAGACAGTATATTCGACGGTTCTTTCAAATGCGTGCCAAGCTGGAAGAATAGCTAAAAATTTATCTTTTGCAACTATTTGAGCCATTTCTGGCATTCCAGTCACATTAGAACAGATACTTCCATTTGTTAGCATAACTCCTTTTGGAATTCCAGTAGTACCACTGGTATATATAATCGTTACGACATCTTCTGGTTTACTTTCTTTAATAGACTCTTCTATTTGATTTTCATAGTTAGATAATAGTAATAGACCTTTTTCATTTGCCTCACTAAAATAAACAAAAGGAATTTCTGCCTCTTCTATTTCACCTTCTATTAATACTACTATTTTTTGAGGTAAGATTTGATTAGATATATTTATTAATCTTCTTAAAACCCCAGGTGTTTCACATATAGTAGCAGTAACTTCAGCATGATTTAAAATATATTTCATCTCATCTTCTGAGATATTTGCACCTCTTGGCACATCTATTATACCCAAAACTTGGCAAGCTAAATCTACTAAAAGCCATTCCAACCTATTGTCCGATAGCAGTGCCAGCTTATCACCCCTTTTTAAGCCAATGGAAACAAAGTACGATGCTAAAGCATATATTCTTCTTTGAAGTTGTTTATAGCTAAGAAGAAGTTCTCCATTGTCTGTCTTATATTTTATTGCTGGTAAATCGGGTTCTCTTGTCTTAAAATCACCAACCATCTGCGCAAGTGTAAAAGTGTTTTTTGTACTAGAATAATCAAATTTTGTTCTCATAAAAACCTCTTTTAATTTTTATCATTATCAATTATCAAAATGTCTGAAATAATACTGCAAATTTCATCAAATAGTTTTTCCTTATCAATAGGTGATTCATTTTCGATAAAATAAGAATCAATAAGCCTAGAAATAACTGAATTTAATATATATAATAAGGATTCTTCAGAGTATTTTGGAGTTAAAATAGAAAGTTTCTTAAAATTATGAATTAATCTGTAGGTTAGTAATGTTGAAAATAGTTTTACAACCTTTAAAAGTTCTGTTCTGAAAGGAATAGACATATCATAAATTGAACGTAAATAAAAATTATAAATATTTTGATGTTCTTTATAGAAATTATATATGAATTCTATGGCTTCTTTGATGATTTTTTGTGGTTCTGAGTTTTTAAATTTGAATGTATTTAACTCTTTTTTAAAAACAGATATTGAATACTCCAGTACCTGCTTAAAAAGATTTTCTTTGTTTTCATAGTAATTAAAAACAGTCCCTTTAGATAATTTAGCAAGTTTTGATATGTTATTTGTTGAGGCTGTTTCATAGCTATGTTGAGAAAATTCAATAAGGGCTGCTTCAAGTATTTTAGCTTTGGGATTTTCTAGCTTTTGTTTCATCAAAATACCATGATATTATATTTTATGACCATATGGTCAGTTCTTTTTGAAAATAAAATATTAATTGAGTTTGTCAAGAAGTGTAAATATAATTAATTTTTCTTTAAAAATATTTATAACTGACTGGATAAAAAGATATTATAATTTGGTGATAAATCTTTTTTAAGACAGTCCTTCTAAGTATTTTTGATAAGCTGGAGTAGAAGATTCATCCTCCCCATAGTAATCTTCAAACATTTTTTTAAACTCATAAGCTTTTTCTTTAAATATTTTCAAAATTGCTGGATCAAATCTACCCTCTTCTTCTTCTGTAATGATGGAATAGGTTTCTTCAAAAGTTAATTTTGGTTTATATACTCTTTTTGACATCAAAGCATCGAAAACATCGGCTAAGCTAACAATTCTTGCTGAAAGAGGTATTTCTTCCTCTTTTAATCCATAAGGATAACCTTTGCCATCCCATCTTTCATGATGACTAAAGCAGATTTCTTTTCCTATTCTTAAAAAATCTGAAAATTGAAGCATCGATTCAGCTTCTTCCAAAGTTTTTCCACCTATTATAGTATGAGTCTTAATGATCTCAAACTCACTTGTTGTAAGCTTACCTGGTTTTAATAATATACTGTCTGGTATTCCAACTTTCCCTATATCATGTAAAATAGATGAATGATAAATTGTATCTATAAAATTTGAATCAATTTTATATATTTCAGATGTTTCTGCAAGCTGTTCAGCGATAAATTTGCAGTAATTCATAATTCTTAAAAGATGTCTGCCTGTTTCTGTATCTCTAGATTCGGCTAGCTTTGCTAAAGCAAAGATAGTAACATTTCTAGTATTTATTACTTCCTTTACTTTTAATGAAATTAATTCATTCATATATTTATTATATGTTATAAGTTCATTTTGCATCGAAATTAGTTGAAGATGATTTTTAAGTCTTAAAACAAGTTCCTTTGGATTAAAAGGTTTAGTAATATAATCAACTGCTCCTGCTTCGAAACATGCAAATTTAGTATTAGAATCCTCGATTGCTGTTATCATAATGACTGGAATATTAGAGTATTCCGGTGAATTTTTTAACTCTTTTAAGTATTCAATCCCACTTTTATTTGGCATTATGATATCTAAAAAAATTAGATGTATCTGCTCTTTTTTCAAGTAATCATTGGCTTCGTTAAAATTTTCTGCTATAAAAATTTTAACTGTAAAATTCTTATTAATGACAGCTGAAAGTATGTATAAGTTATCTTTATTATCATCGATAAGTAAGATATTCATTTTTTTCCCTAAATAAAATTTAATATCTAATTTCTATAAAAAAATATTTTTTTCTTTATTAATAATATAATAGAATTTTGATTTGATGCAAATATTAATTTGTTTTTAAAACATAAAATCTAATTATATTGTTCAATTTTTTTGCCTTTAAATAATAATTCGACTGAAAAAAACCAAAAGTTGAAGAAAATTCTTTTTCATCTTCAGTAAACCAGGAATTTTCATAATATTTAATATAGCAATTTATTTTTTTTAATTGTTCATCTATAAATTCTTGATACCATTTATTATCCGTTATTATTATGCAATATCCTTCTTTTTTTATCAATCCATTAATTTTGCATAAAAATTCATCGGTAACCAATCTTCTATTTGTATGCCTTTTTTTAGGCCATGGATCTGGAAAATTTATATATATAATATCAAAAAATTGATTTTCAAGATAATTTATAACCTCGTGAATATTGTTATTTATAAATTTACAGTTAGATAACTTTTTATTATATACTTTTTTTAATGCTCTAAGACAAGCATTTTCAGCATAATCAATGCCTAAAAAGAAATTTTTAGGTTCAACTTCCGCATAGTTCACGAGAAAATCACCAGTCCCACTGCAAAATTCTAGAATAAATTTACTATAATGACTTTCAAAAAGCTTTATATTTTGTAAATCTGAAATCGAAAAACTTGCAAATTTCCTCTGTTCATCTGAAATTTTTACATTCCTTAATCTTCCCTTCATTCAATCCCTTTTCGACTTAGTTTTGTTTTTTGCAGAAAGTATTTTATTGAGTATTACTTTACTAAATCTAACGATATTAAATCTGATAATATATAGAAACCTTTTATTGAATTTAATTATATTTTTGTTAATTTATCTTTGCTATCGACTAATCAATCATTCCTTTTGTTTTTTTTCAAGAAATTTTTAAGAGATGATATGAATAAAGAAAAAATGGGAAATGATATAAGCATTGGTTTAATAACCGCTACAAATGAAGAGTATCAATCAATCTATGAACTTTTAACAAAACAAAGCACTGATTCAAATATTGATTCAAATATTGAAACAAAAGCAATATTAAAAGAAACAAAAGATAAAATACCGTCCATTCCTTTTCCTTATTTTATTCATAATTTTGACTTTATTAGTAATGATAAAATTTACAAAATAAAGTTAATAATAATTAAATCTGGATTTGGGAAACTTAATGCCGTAAGTGCTTCAACCTTTCTTTTAGAAAGATATAAAATAGACATAATAATTAATTTTGGAGCTTGTGGTAGTTTATCTAAAAAGAATAAAGATATTAAACCAGAAGAAATCCAACTTGGTGATTTTGTTCTGCCTTCAATTATATATGAATCATCATATGTCGCATTTAAGGAAAATAAAAACTCAGAAAATTCAGGTAATTTTAATGAAAATAAAACATTTATTGGATTAAATAAGATTGAAAGTCTAATTCATAAAGAAATAATTCAAAAATATTATTTTGTTAAAGAAGTAAAAGCCTTCTCATCAGATATGGATATTGATAGTAATGAGAAAAGAAATTTTATTAAGAAATTTTTTAAAGCAGATATTTGTGACTGGGAATCTTTTGCTATAAGAAAAACTGCACATCTATGGAAGATACCTTCCATTATTTTTAGAGTTGTTTCTGATTTCGCAGATGAATCTTTTTTAGAGGATTATAAAAGAAATTTAAATAATATCTTAAATAAAGGAGCAAAATTTCTATTAAATGAACTTTTACCTATTGCTTGCAAAATTTATATTTCAGAATTAAATTTAAAGAGGTAAAATAAGATAATATTTCAAGAGGTATAACATGACTTATAAGATGCTTATAATCAATCCTGGTTCTACTTCAACCAAAATTGGTATCTATGAAGATGAAAAAGAGTTAAGCTCACAGACATTAAGACATTCAGTTGAGGAATTAAAACCATATCCAACTATTATCGACCAAATTGATTTTAGGACTAAAATAATCGAAGATTATCTTGCATCTCAAAATATTGAATTAAGATCATTTACTGCAATAGTTGGTAGAGGTGGTCTACTTAAACCTATAGAATCTGGTACATATATTGTGAATGAAAAAATGCTTGAAGACTTAAAATCTTGCAAATATGGCGCCCATGCATCAAATCTTGGAGCACTTATTGCATATAATATCGCCAAGCAAGCTGGATGCAGAAGTTTTATAGTTGACCCTGTCGTAGTAGATGAACTTTGCGATGAAGCAAGAGTCTGTGGTCACCCTCTATTAAATAGAATTTCTATCTTTCATGCTTTAAACCAGAAGGCCATAGCAAGAACTGCTGCTAAAACTCTAGGTAAAAAATATGAAGAATTAAACCTTGTAGTGGCTCATCTTGGAGGTGGAATCTCAATAGGTTCTCATAGAAAAGGGAAAGTAGTTGATGTAAATAATGCTTTAGATGGTGAGGGCCCATTTTCACCAGAAAGAGCTGGTACTTTGCCTGCTGGACAACTTATCAAGTTGGCTTTTTCTGGAAACTATACTCTAGATGAGATGAAAAAAATGTTAACAGGTCAAGGAGGTTTAACTGCCCATCTTGGAACAAACGATGTTAGAGAAGTTGTCAAAAAGATTGAAAATGGTGATAAAAATGCACAGACAATCCTTAATGCAATGTGTTTTACCATATCTAAGTACATTTTTGCTGCCTTTGCCTCACTTTATGGAGAAATAGATGCGATTGTTCTTACAGGTGGTATAGCTTACAATAATGATTATATAGTTGAACCCATTAAAAAATACCTAGGAAAAATCATTAAAAATATTCCAGTTTTAGTATTTCCAGGAGAAGAAGAACTTCCAGCTCTTGCAGCAGGAGCGTTAAGAGTCTTAAGACAAGAAGAGGAAGCTAAGATCTATGAATGAAATTCAAAAAAATAAATTAAACAAAATTGTTGTATTTGGGAATATTTTACCAGAAGGACTGAAAAAACTCTATGAAAATTATGAAGTTGTAAATTATTTAGAAAACACTATAGAATCTGAAGAAGAGTTCTTAAAGAAAGTATCAGATGCAGTCGCCATAATTACATGGTTTACTCATAAAATAAATAAAAGCATTATTGAGAAATTAAATAATGTTAGAGTGATAGCCAACTATGCGGTTGGTTATGATAACATAGACATAAAAGCAGCAACATCTGCTGGAATTGTCGTTCTTAATACTCCAGATATTTTGACCAACGCGACAGCTGAAATTGCCGTATTACTTACATTTGCCTGTGCAAAAAGAGCAAAAGAAGCAATTTTGAGTGTTTTAACTGGAAATTTAGATGATGTAAGCCCTTCTTTCATGCTAGGAAAAGATATTATTGGTAAGACTGTTGGTGTTATAGGTGCTGGAAGAATAGGTAAAAGATATGCAATTATGATGCAAGCTTTAGGCTGTAATGTCATTTACTATAATAGAAGCAAGAAAGAGGAATTAGAAAAAATTGATATAAAATATGCTGAACTTGAAGATCTTTTAAAAACTTCCGATATAGTATCACTTCATCTTCCTTTGAATGAACAATCAAAAAATTTACTTGATATGCATAAGCTATCTATGATGAAGGATGATGCTATACTTGTTAATACAGCAAGAGCTGCAATTATTGATGAAAAAGCACTTATAAATCTTCTTGAAAAAGGGAAATTCTTTTCGGTAGGGCTAGATGTATACAATAATGAGCCATATCCAGATCCAAAATTATTAGAATTTCCAAATGTAATAATTTTACCTCATATTGGTTCAGCCACATACGAAACAAGACTTAAAATGGCAGAATTCTTGAGTGAAACGTTGATAATAGCATTAAATGGAAGATTGACTGAACTTAAAAATCTTGTTAACAAAGAGATTTTAGGACAATAAAGATTGCAATCTTTGTAATTCAGAAATTAAATACTCCAGTTGATCCTTTGCTATTACTTGAGCAATATTTATAGCTTTATTAAGATAATATATTGCAGATTCAATGTCATTCATAAACTCATATATCTTTGCTATTAGCTTTAAGTCCTCAAAGATATTGTATTGATTTTCTGAAATCTTATCATATTTTAAAGCTTCCAAGGCAAATTCTAAACTTTTGGAAAGTTCTTTTTTCCCAAAATAACATTGAGCCATATTATATGCATTATTTGCAAGTTCTATATAGTTTTTTAACTTTTTATTTATTTTATAAGCTTCATTTAAGCAAGTTAAGCTTTCATCATACTTATTTAATCTTAGATATAATAGTCCAAGCCCATTCAAAGCTATAGATTTATCGATATCCTTTTTTGAAGTCCTAATGGCTTCTTTGTAAGTTATGATTGCATTATCAAAATCTTTTATCAACTCAAAATACTTTGCATATTGGAAGAAAATAGCAGAATAATATTGCTCCAATTTTTCTTTTTCAGAAAGTTTTTTAATGAATGCAAGATAACCATAAGCTTTATCTGGTCGGTTTAATTGTATATAGGTTTCTATTAATTTTAAGCAAGTTTTTATTATTCTTTCGGCATCATCTATGGTTAAAGAAAGTTCATAAGCCTCAGTAAAAGTTGAAATAGCTTTATCTATCTGGTTCCCATTAAGATATCCAATCCCTTGACCTAAAAGGTAATCTATCTTCTTTTTAATATCGCTTTTGATGGTTGTATTTTTAGCACTGCAGCCAAAACTAAAAAGAAGGAAGACCAATATTAAAATTAATAAAAATATCTTAATTTTTTTATATATTTTCTTTATTTTCATATTTTTTCCTTAGTCTAAATTTTATCTTCCTGAAGTTGAAGAAGTTGTAGATGTTGAAGTATTTTTTGGAACAAGAGGTATATTCTCAAGTACATATTTTAATTGAACAAGATTTTGTTTTGCAAGCTCTAAAAGTTCCTTAATATCCTGAGGAAGATAATCTAAGCCATTTAAAAGCTTATCTATCTTATATTCTATTGCAGATAGATCTGAGAGTATTTTTGGTAGATCTGCATTCAGTTTTGTTGTTATATTTTTAGCATCTACACTTACATCCTTAAAATTGGTAAGTGTTGGAGTCAAAAGCTCCATTGTGGAATTAACCTTATCCAAAATGGCAAATATTTTTTTTGCTGTCTCAGAATCACCATGGCCATTTAAAGATGAAGCTAGGTTTTTCAACTCAAAAGATGTATCTCTTAAATTTAACAATGTGAGATTAATAACTGGCTTTAACTCAAGAATCATGTCTATAACCTGGGAAGCCTTAGCAGTAAGATCATCCTGTTTTGGCATATTTTCTGATATCTTGTATAGTATATCTTGACCTAAAGGCATATCTGATGAAAGAACTTGAGATTTATCTGGTAGGTTTATGCATTTTTCACCAGGTAAAAAGCTTATGGTAAGCCCTGATGAACCTAGTAAACTAGAGGACATCTTTATAACTGTATCATACCGAATAAGAGATATATATTCTTTATATATAATAAAATCTACTCTGGTTTTATAATCACTTAAAAGCTTAACTTTTGTCACTTTACCTATATTAAAGCCTTTAAATTTTATTGTTGAACCGACACTTATCCCTTTACTATCTTCAAAAAATGTATAAAAATGCCCCTTTTTTTCAAATGTTCTATTTCCTTTTGCTATAAATGCGAAAATAGCAATTAAAAGAACTATCCCAAAAATTATAAAAACTGCTGCTAATTTTTGAGTTTTAGAAAAGACAAATGGCATATCCACCTCTTTTAAATTTAACTTTTTTTACATTGTAAACTTTATGTTTCCAACATTTCTTTGATTTCTGAAATGATCCATTACTTTTTCACTATA
>JAAZOT010000057.1 GCA_012797605.1 Spirochaetales bacterium
CCTCCAGTTATATGGAAAGGTTTATCATATTTATATTTTTTAAGTGTAAACTTAACATCTTTTATTTTTAACATTGTAATTTCCTTATTAATTTAATTAATATAGTTTTAACATTTTTAGTTTTAACATTTTTCATCCTGTTGTTCAAAAAAAATAGATTCGCTCTATAAATCTAATTAAAACATTTTTAAATTCTCAATTTTACATAAGTTAAATAATTTATATTTTATTACCTAATTTATCTTTTTTTCCTTTTTTATTTTTTTGGGTAAAAACCTACCAGTTTTATTGCAATATTCTTCCCATTGTAAGCCAAAATACGCACTTAAAACTTTCTCTTCTTTAGGTATTCTTTCGATTAATAAAATGGCAAGACCAAGATTAAAAATAAAAAATATCAATATATTAGAAAGAGCTATAGTTACTCCAAGATGCATAAGAATAAAACCAGAATATATTGGATGTCTTATATAATGATAGGGACCTTTTGTTATAAGTCTATGATTTTCTTTTAACTCTATGGTTTCTGAAAACTCACCGTCAAGTATATAACTTGCCCAACCAATTAATGATAACCCTAAAGACCCTAAAACTATACCCAAATATCTAAATATGATGGGAATTTTAAAATCAAATCTATGAATAAATGGAATTTTTAATATATAAAAAGTTAGAAGAATCACCTCGAATATTATTAGAAGAAATAGAATTATGGAATCCTTTTTTGCATAAGGATCAATAACTTCTTCAAGATTTTTTAGCTTTTGCCTTTTCGAAGCAGTTTTTTTAACAGATATTAGAATAATGGTATAAATAATATAGATAAAACAGACAGAAAGAGTAAATACTCTATTCATCAATCTTTCCAAAAATTATTATTCAGTCAATCTGAATATCAAAAATTCTGCTTTTATATCATGTTTATTTTCAACAGCTCGCTCTAAATTTTTAGGAACTTCTACACAATCATTTTCATGGATTGTAAATTTTTCATCATCAATAAACAAATCGATACTTCCCTTAATAACATAAAAAACGACATCAACATCTGCCTTATGTTTTGAAACTCTTCCAAATGGTTCGACAGTGACTCTTGCAATTTCTGGGCCGAATGAAGTCTTTATCTTTACAGCTTTGTATTTATCTTTTAATCCAGCTTCTTTAGAAATATCTTCTAAAGAATCAAAATGAAAAATATTTATATCCATATTTTTTCCTAATCTTCAACAATTATAGCTGTTCCACTTGCACTGACCATAAGCATGCTTTGTCCAATCGTTTCATAGTCAAGATCTACTCCCACAACAGCGTTAGCTCCCATCGAATATGCCTGCTGCATCATCTCATTTAATGCAATATCTTTCGCTTTTCTAAGTTCAGATTCATAAGACGCAGCCCTTCCACCAATGATATCTGTAATATTTGCAAAGAAGTCTCTGAAAATATTAGCTCCTAAAATAGCCTCTCCACTAACAATACCAAGATAATTTTTGATTTTTTTCCCTTCAATATTAGGTGTTGTAGATATAACCATATTAATCCTCCTTTGAGATAAAAAAATTTTGAATCTCATTCAATAAAAATATTAAGACTAAATTTTAATTTTACAAATAAAAATTAAAGTTAAATTTTCGATTTTGTAAATTTAGAAATTACTCAAAGAAATTTGGGGGGTATTTCAAGGATATATAAAAATCTGCGGGCGAAGGATTTGAACCCTCACAAACAGAGCCAGAGTCTGTCGTGCTGCCATTACACTAGCCCGCATCTTTTATATAGTAAAGACTCAAGAATAAAAAGAAATGAAATAAAAATTCACTTTTTATATATAGAAGTAAATATATATGGAGCTAAAAAATCTATGGCAAAAAAATAAATGCCATCTAATCAATTTATGTCAAGATTATTTTCTATTTATCATCATCAATTGGCGCATTGAATTTATCGCATTTTCATATCCGATAAATAAAGATTTGCTGATTATTGAAAATCCTATATTTAATTCAAAAATTTGTGGTATGCTTGCAATCAAAGGTGTATTTTGATAATCAAGTCCATGACCAGCAGCGACGAGAAGTCCCTCTTCACTTGCTTTCTCTGCTGCAATTTTTACCCTTTTATACTCATGGATAACATCTTTTCCTCTTGCTCTGCTGTATCTTCCAGTATGAAGTTCAATGCCATCTACACCTAATTTTGCAGAAAGTTCAATCGTTTCAATATCTGGTTCAATAAATAAAAATGTTTCAATTTTGGCTTTCTTGTACTCTTTAACAAGTTCTTTTAACTGATCGAAATGTTTTTTTACATCCAGACCACCCTCAGTAGTAACTTCTTCTCTTCTTTCAGGGACAATAGTAACCTTATCTGGTTTGACATCAAAAGAGATTTTTATAACATCTTCTCTTAAAGCCATTTCAAGATCTAAATCTTTAACAACAACTTTTCTTATAAGATAAAGATCTTCATCATTTATATGCCTTCTATCTTCTCTCAAATGGCAAACTACCATGTCTGCACCAGCTGAGATTGTCATAGTTGCCGCTTGGACTATGGAAGGAAAACCCTCTTTTCTTGCGTTTCTTAATGTTGCAAAATGATCAATATTCACTCCCAAACGAAGAGGTAAAACTTTATCCAATTTCTCCTCCTTTTCTATATAATTTATTCTAATTAAATGTTTTTTTTATTTTTAACTTTCAAATCTTGTACATACTTTTTTATTAATATTTTTTAATTAAATGTTTTTCTTGTTTTTAACTTTTCAATCTTGCACAATCTTTTCTATTTACTCATAATCTTCTCAAATCTCTTTAGATTTTTGGTGATTTTTCTAATTTCCAGGTTCGATAAAACTTATTGTAAGCTGTATATATTCTGGTTTTGTGCTTAATATATTTATATCTGGAATTGCTTTGGGTATTATTTTTAATGTATATACCCCAGGGGATTGAAAATATGTGCAATCAATAACAAAGATAAGATCAGATGAAGATATTTTATCTTGAATATCTTCTGTAACAAGTATGTCTGCATTAAATTTATTTATAGAAAGAGTATAAGAAAACTTGGAATTCTTGTTGGATAGTAAAATAGGAATATCACTTATTGTCTTATAGATACTTAACCGTCTTATATCTATAATAATTTGATTATCAGCTGGAGAAATAATTTTCAGTTGATCATTATCTAGTTTAATAGGTAAAATTAAGGGGAAATTTAATCCATCCACGGAAATTTCTGAAGTCTTAACTGTTTCAAGGCTAGAAAGAATTGAATAAGGTCCTTCAACAATAGCATAAGGAGATTTTGTAAAAGTTAAAGAAGAAACCGAATAACCCTTTTCACACTTCCCAATAATATTTGGCTCGATTTTTAACCTTTTTTTAAATAATTTATCCAAAGTTATTTTAACAGATGACGGCTCAATTTTAACAACTCTAATATTATCTGGTAAATAAGAACTATCCACAACTACCTTATATGTATAATCTCCTGGTTTTTTTGCATCAATATTAATATAAGTTTTAATTATATCTTCATTTACAAGCTTTAAATCTTCTGTTTTTCCTCTTAAAGTTACTTTAATTTTTACATTCTTTTTATTAATTATGAATAGATCTGGAGAATTTATTTTATATTGAAGATCACCGACAACAAGTAGGCTCTGTAATCCAATGTTTGCAATATAGTAAAATAACATTAAAGAAATAAGTAAAGAAATTATAAAAGGAACTGGATGTTCTTTAATATCTTTAAAAAGTTGATTAATAAAGTTTTTAATCCTTCTATCTTTAAGTAAAGGCATCTTTAATCCTTTTTTAACCTCACTCTGTCCTTTTTTTCTTTATATCTTTCATTTTATCTTCTTCTTTGGCTTCTACTTCACTTTCTATTTTGCTTTGTATCTTGTTTTCATTATAGTCAATTTCCTCTTCAATCAAATCTATATTTTCTTCTTCTTTCTCTCTAAAAAGATGTTCAACAAAAGTTGCCTTAAGATTTTGTGGAGGGATGTTCATATAGGGCTTACCATCATCAAAGATAGAGATTTGCCCTGTTTCTTCAGAAACAACAATGGCTATAGCATCAGATTTTTCTGAAATACCAAGCCCAGCTCTATGTCTTGTCCCAATATGTTTTTCAAGAATATTTGAATCAGGTGTAGCATCTGTTAAAGGTAAAATAGCTGCAATAGCTTTTATTCTAAAATTTCTATCTATAATTATTGCACCATCATGAAATATTGATCTTTTATCGAAAAGAAAAAGTATAACTTCTTCTGAAACTTCAGCGTCCCATGAAACATAGCTTGAAATAATATCGAAAAGATTTTCTTTCCTTGCAAAAACAAATATAGCTCCATCTTTCCTTTGGGCTAGTTTTATAATACTTGAAATAATCTTTTGAAGAGCATCTTCATCCTTTTGAGAAGTCAAAATTTTTGAAGTATCTTTACCAACATTCATTAAAATTACTCTTATTTCTGGAGAAAAAAGTATAATGATCAAAAGTAAAATATTGTACAAGAGCTTTTCAAATAACCACGAAATAACAGGGAAACCAATCAATTCCATAATGAAAAAAACTATAAGTATTATAAACAATCCTTTTGCTAGATCAACAGCTTTAGTCTTTTGGATAAAAAGATAGACATAGAATATTACAAATGTCATTGTAATAATATCTAAAAAAGGAATAATGAAATTGCGAAAAATAATTTCTAATGTTTTAATGAAGCTCAAACCTATCTACCTCATATATCTTCTTTCGCAAAGTTTCCATCTGTATTGTTTCTTTAAAATCATGGACCCGTAAAATTGTTGCAAAGTTGGATGCTAAAAGATGTACTGCTAAAGAGCCATAAAGCCTATCCTCTGGATTAACTGGTTCTTCTGTTTTTGATAGAGCTTTTCCAATAAAACTTTTTCTTGATGCTGCATATAAAATAGGTTTTTTCAAAGTCTTAAAAGCTCCTAAATATTTTGTCAAAATTAAATTATCCTTATATCTTTTACCAAAACCAATACCTGGATCTATAATAATATTATCTTCATCTATCCCATTTTCAATACAAAAGCTTATTCTTGATTTAAAAAATTGATATATTTCATCTATTAAATTTTCATAAGTTGGATTTAGCTGCATATTTTTTGGAGTCCCTTTCATATGCATTAAAACTACTGGTTTCCCACTTTCTTTTACCACTTTTACCATATTCTCATCCATAGAAAGAGCTGAAATATCATTTATAAGATCTGCTCCTTTTTCGATGGCGATTTCAGCGACTTTTGCTTTATAAGTATCTATCGAGATAGGAATATCTGTCAATTTTCTAATAAGTTCTATTACTGGTAATATTCTTTTAATCTCTTCTTCCGTAGTAACTGGTTCACTTCCTGGTCTTGTGGATTCACCACCGACATCTATAATATCTACCTTATTTTCTATCATAAGTTCAACAGTTTTTTCAATAGATTTCAAATCAATCTTTGAGCTAATATAGCGAGAATTGGTATAAAAAGAGTCTGGGGTAACATTTATTATTGCCATTATGTAGCATCTATCATCTGGTTTTATCTTACATTTGCCTATTTCTAAGGAATTAAAATCTTTTGTTTCAACCAAATATTTAATATCTTTGCCAAGTTCTTTAAGCTTAAAAGGTTGATTCATCAGTTTGTCAGCAACTTTTTTAAATTGTACTATGCTTCCACAAATCAAAACATCTGTTTTATTTGGATTCATGGTATATGTCTTATATGAAATAGCAGCGTCCATATCGCAGGATAAAGCCTCCTGCTTTAAAATATTTGCTGCTCTATAATCTAGATCCTTTATATAAAATCTTTTAAAATTGAATTTTGAAGCCATATAATCGACGACTTCTTTGCTTACTTCTATATTTGAAAGTTCAGCTTGCAGAGAATAGATATTTTTATCAGACAAATCGTAGATTGTATGGTAAATCACAAATACTCCAAAGTTATTTTTATTTCTCAGGATTTTGCTTGTTTCTTTTCTTTTTATAAATCTTTTTATTTTTAATTTATTTTATTATTTTATTTCTCTAATCTTTTTATTAAATTTACAAGTTCCTTTGAAGAAAAACCTACAAGGTCAAATAGTTGTTCCCTTGTACCATGAGTTATTAGTATATCTGGTAAAATAAAAGGTAAAATATTTATTTTAAGATTATTTTCCATTTTAACTTTTGATGAAATTTCGTTGAATCTCTGATAGATATATGAAGATGAAGGAGATTCATCAACAACAATTATCTTTTGATTGTTTGATAAAATTTCATTTACATTGCTATCATTAAAAGGTTTTACTTGGCTTATATAATAAAAATTAAAATAGATTTTTTCTTTGAAAAGTTTGATAAATGCATTTTTGCAAATAGAAAATGAACTTCCTACTGAAATTACCGCTATTTTACTTTCATTATGACCATAGATTTTATTTATATCAAAAGGTTTATATTCTACTTTTAAATCATCACCTATTTCATAAGACATCTTCTTTATTTCATCATAAAAAGAATTCGCAACATCCTTTGGATATTGAATAAAAACTGGTAATTTTGCATTTCCTAAAAGTGAAAAAGCAGATTCAACATCTTCGATAAAACCACAATTAAAAAGATTAATATCTGGAAGACCGCAAAGAAATGGATAAATATATAATCCATGATGAGTAGGTCCATCTATACCTACAAGACCAGATCTGTCGATAGCAAAAAAGACCGGTAGATGATTTAAAACAACATCATGATAAACCTGTGAAGCCGCTCTTAATAAAAATATTGAATAGATGCAAACAACTGGCTTTTTCCCTATTTTAGCTAAACCTGCAGCCATAGATACCGCAAGACTTTCTGCTATTCCAACATCTATAAATCTATCAGGATACTCCTTTTCAAAACTATCAAGGCCACATCCATTTTTCATAGCTGCTGTTATTGCATAAATATCTTTATTTTCTCTTGCTTTTTCAACAATAATTCTACCAAACAGGTTTGTAAAGGTATTAGTTGACAGTTTTACTTCTCCTGTCAAAGGATTAAAAGGTGGCGCCGAGTGAAAAAGTTCTGGATTTTCCTCTGCTGGCTTAAAACCTTTTCCTTTTATCGTCTTAACATGTATCAAAATAGTATGGGGAAAATTCTTAGCGAAACTAAAATATTCTATCAGTTCTTTAATATTATGCCCGTCTATTGGACCGACATATCTTATACCAAAATCTTCAAATATCTGTTTTGGAAGAATAAAGTTCTTCATTGAACGGAAAAATTTTACAAGAGACTCTATAATTACTGAATGTCCCTTTTTTTTTAGTTTTTGCTCTAAACTTCCTCTTATATTTAATTTTGTGGCAAATAATGATAGCTTTTTAGTAATAGATGGAACTGTTCTTGATATGGACATACCATTATCATTTAATATAATAATGATCTTTCCATTTTTCCTATTTGCAATATAATTCAATGCCTCAAGCATCGGTCCATTGGTAAGGGCTCCATCTCCCAAAAGAGTCACAATCTGTTTTTCGGGTTTTTTCTTATTTTTACTTTCATCTTTCTCTATATTCTTATCTTCAACCTTATTGGACTCTTCTTTGTTAAGTCCAGCACTTAATCCAAGAGCCAAAGGTAAACCACACCCCACATGCCCAACTTTAAATAAATCAAAATCTGATTCTTCTGGATCTGGAAAACCAGAAAGCCCATTAAATTCTCGGATTGTTGGAAATCTGTCGAATCTACCAGTTAAAATTTTATATGTATATATTTGGTGACCGACATCGAAGGTAAAAAGATCATTGGTAAAATCAAAAACTTTATTCAATGCTAAAAAGATTTCAACAGTTCCTAGATTAGATGCAAGATGAGTACTCTTTTTACTGCAAATTTTTATGATATATTTTCTTAAAAGTTCAGCGTAATTATTTAAATCTTCTATAGATAATGAATCGAAAAACTTCTTGTCTGAAAGTTTTTTTAGTTCATCATAGTTCAATTTTTAATCCTTCATAAAATTAGCTATTTCATTTTTTAAGTATTCTACAACATTATTTTCTAAAATAAATTCATAGTACTTAGTTGAATTAATAAATTCTTTCAGCTCGAATTCTATATTTTCAAAATTTAATCTATTTTTTTTTCTTTTAAGTTTTCCCTCATTAAAATTATCAAGTTTAATATTTTTTGCAATATCATATTCATTTTCATTTAGTAAAATAAGCCACTTAATATCATTATCTCTTTTAAACCAAGTTAACTGCCTTTTAGCATAATTTCTTGTTTTTTGTTTTATATTTTCTTTTGCCTTTTCTAAAGAGATTTTACCTTCGAAATATTCGAAAAGATCAAAATAACCAAGAGCTTTGAGTGCTGGTAAATCTTTGTTAATATATTTTTTATATAGTATTTCAGCTTCTTCAATAAAACCATTTTCAAACATTAAATCTACTCTTTTATCTATAGTATTATATAATCTTTTCCTTGGTAGGTAAATCCCAAATTTTTTATTTTGTAAATCCAAAGGTTCAATATCTTTTTCTTTATGAAAAAAGGAGAAAGGTTTTTTTGTTATTTCATAAACTTCAAGTGCTCTGATAATTCTTTTTAGGTCATTTTTAGCAATTTTTTGGGAATATTCATTGTCAACTTCGCATAGTTTTTGATATAAGAAATCAATCCCATTTTCTTTATATAAATTAAAAAGATTCTCCCTTATTCTTTTATCCATTGGTGGAATTTTAGAAAACCCTAAAGTAAGTCCATCGTAGTATAAACCAGTTCCACCTACAATCAATATTAGCCTTTCGCTAACTTTTGATATGACCTCTTTTGCATATTTAATATACTGAGCTGCACTATAATGAAAATCAATTCCAATGATATCAATTCCAAAATATTTGATATTTTTTAATTCATCATATGATGGCTTACTGGTCCCAATATCCATTTCTTTATAGATTTGCATTGAATCCAGTGATAAAATAGGTATGTTAAAATGTATGGCTAAATTGTTTGATATTTTTGTCTTACCAGAAGCAGTAGGTCCTACAATATATACTAATTTTTCGACCACTTTTTTCTAAAGGTACTTATTAATTTTATTGTTAAATTTATTTATTGATTTTTTTCTTTATCGGCATTGTAAAATTTGATTTTGTTTCGTAAGACCTCGGCCATGGCAATTGCCTGAACTTTCATGTCTTTTCTATTATTATATTTATTTGAAGAAGCTATGTCAGCTTCATTTCCTTTCTGTTCTTCCTTCTTTTTTAAAATAAGATGATAAGCTCTTAAAGAACAAGCTCTTACAAGTTCGTATCTATTCCCTTTGTAATTTATAATCTCATAAAGTGGGAATTTATCCTTCATCATCTATCCTCCATAATTTTAATAATCTTAAATTTTTTCTTTTTTATTTTATTATTATAATAATGATTTTTATTTTATTTATACACAGAATCTACTAATAACTAAAATTTATTGATTGATAATTCTATATTGTTTATAATACTCCTTTTGATAATTATTTATAACCTCTTCAAGTTTTTTATAAGATTCTTCAAGATTATCATTTATAATAGTGTACTTAAAAATTTCCTTTTTTGACAATTCATTTCTTGCTTCATTTATTCTTTTTTCTCTTTCTTGCTGACTTTCTGTCCCTCTTAGACAAAAACGCTTTATCAAAACATCCAAAGAAGGAGGAGCTATAAATATGGAGCAGCAATCTGGATATTTTTTTATTATATTCTCTGCTCCCTGCACATCCACTTCCAAAACTATAGGTTTACCATTTTCAATGACTTTTTCTACCTGACTCTTGCTTGTACCATAATAATTTCCATAAACTATTGCATATTCAAGAAAATCATTTTCAGAAATCCTTTTTTCAAATTCTTCAACACTAACAAAGAAATAATCAACCCCATCTTTTTCATTTGGTCTTGGTTTTCTTGTAGTGTAAGATATAGAATAAGTGAGTTCGGGATGATTCTGCAAAAGCATGGATCGTAAAGTAGATTTACCTGCTGCCGATGGACCAGAGATTATTATTAAAATAGGTAAAATTTTATTCATCTGCTTGTTAAATAGTTATGTTTTTAAAATTATGTCAAGAAAAATTAATTTTTTTCTTCTCAATAAATTTTTGCCAGAATGCAATTATCAATATTATGCCAATTCCAATAATATCAGTAATTATATTAGGGTCTATAAGAAGTAGTCCAGCAAAAAACAAAACAACCGATTCTATTTTTTTAAGAGGTTTTATTAAATAACCACTTAAGGCTGAACTTATTGAAATCATACCTATAACAGCCGTTGTTATAGATAGAATAAGATGCAAAAAGCTGCCTCCTAATAATAAAAGTTGAGGAGAAAGAACAAACATATAGGGGATGATAAATGCACCTATTGCTAATCTTGTTGCGGTAACGCCAGTTTTAAGTGGATTCGCTTTAGCAATAGCAGCTCCAGCATAAGCCGCCAAAGCCACAGGAGGTGTTATGTCAGCTACTATTCCAAAATAAAATACAAACAAATGGGCAGCAATTGGTCTAACTGAAAGCATTAAAAGAGCTGGTGCTGCTATAGTAGAAGTGATTATATAATTTGCAGTAGTTGGCACACCCATTCCAAGTATTATAGAAGTAATCATTGCCATAAAAAGCGTCAGCATAAGTTGAGTAGCATTTGTTGCATTTGTTGCAAGCTGCATTGCATTATGTATTTTGAAAAATTGATAAATCTTTCCAAGAATATTGCCAAAAGATGTTGCTGCATTATTTGCAACAACTATAAGAGCACTTGCAAGTTTTAATCCTATACCAGTTTTAGTAACAACTCCAACTATTATTCCAGCTGTTGCGCAAGCAGTCGCTACTCCTAAAGCTGAACGAGCACCTTTTTCTAAGGCTTCAAAAAAATCTTTAATAGTAATTCTTGTAGATTTCCTTATCATTGAAGCTAAAATAGCAATAACAATTGAACCTAATGCAACGGTTTGTAGAGAATAACCAGAAACAAGAAGATAGATAATAGCGATCAACGGAAGGAATAGATGTCCTTCCTGAAGCATTATATATTTAAATTTTGGTAATTCATTTCTTGGCATGCCTTTAAGACCTAGCTTTTTAGCTTCAAAATGGACTCCTGCGAAAACTCCCATAAAATATAAGCATGCGGGGATTATTGCTGCTTTAACTACTTGAGTATATTTAACACCTAAAAATTCAGCCATCAAAAATGCAGCTGCACCCATTATAGGAGGCATTATCTGTCCACCAGTTGATGCTGTGGCTTCAACTGCCCCTGCAAATTCTGGTTTATAACCTAGTTTTTTCATCATAGGTATGGTGAAACTTCCAGAACCAACTACATTAGATACACTAGATCCTTCAACCATTCCTTCAAAAGCACTTGTAACAACTGCTACTTTGGCTGGACCACCAGAAGCCCAACCTGCAAGTGCATTTCCAATATCTATAAAAAGTTTACCTACCCCAGTCTTTTCTATAAAGGCAGCAAAAAGTAAAAACATAAATAAAAATGTTGATGATACTCCAACAGGAATACCAAAAATCCCTTCGGTAGTAAAAAAAAGATGATTTACTAGTTGTTTCACGGTAACATTTCTATGAGCTATAAGGTTTGGCATGCTTTCGCCAAAGAAAGCATAAAGGATAAAAATTATAGCGATTATTACCATTGGAAGTCCAATAATTCTTCTTGCTGCTTCTAAAATTAGCAATATAGCAATACCACCAATTATTAAATCTGCTGTATATGTTATACCAGCTCTCATTACAAGTTGTTTATAGAAAATTATTATATAGAACATACAGCAAAATGAAAATAAACCTAAAATTAGATCTATTATAGATATCTTTGTTCTATTAGATTTTTTTGAAACTGGATAAAGAAGATAGACAAGAAGAAGAATAAAAGCAAGATGAACCGCTCTTGTTTGATGAGCATCTATTCTAAAAATATTAAAGATATTTAATATTTGAAATAAGCTAAGGACGATACAAATAACAAATACCACCTTACCAGCAAAACCACTTAAATTTCTATGAGTAGATTCTTTATCAACTTTTTCAAGAACCTTTTGTAATTCTTCATTATTGGTATCAGACATTATTCCCCCTCATAAATAGATCAATTTTCAAAATATAATTTATGAAAATATGATTTATGATCTATTATCAATAAAAAGAAGGAGGTATTCCTCCTTCTTTTCCTAAAAAGATAAATGAACATTTCCCAAAATTAGTTTATTAAAATTAGTTTATTTAATAGTTATTTACCTTTAAAATATTTTTCTGCACCAGGATGCATAGGTATTGAAATTCCAAATAAAGCATTTTCTTTTTTGATAAATTTTCCCATTTGATGAGCCACTTCAAGTCTCTGAAGATTTTCGAAAATAGCTTTTACTATAGAAAAGGCCAAATCATCGGTCATATCATCTCTAACAACAAGCATGGCAAGTACAGCGAGAGATTGAATATCTTCGGTTACTTTTGGATATGTATCTTTTGGAATAACGGTTTTAATATAAAATGGATATTTTGAAATCAAGTCCTTTACAATATTATCTGGGATTTTAATAAGCATAATATCTTTTTGAGAAGCAATATCTCTAACAGCAGCTGTAGGAAGACCAGCAGTTAAAAATGCAACATCAAGTGTACCATCTCTTAAACCATTTGCAGCATCTGCAAATGAAAGATACTGTACTGCAATGTCTTTATATGTTAGGCCAGCGGCTGCGAGAATCTGTCTTGCGTTTACTTCTACTCCACTTCCAGCGGCACCTACTGCAACTCTTTTACCCTTTAAGTCGTATATTGTCTTGATCCCTTTATTGGCGAGAGTTACTATTTGAACAGTTTCAGGATATAAAGAACAAAGAGCTTTCATACCAGTAAATTTTTTATCTTGGAAAAACTCTATACCGTTATAAGCATAATATGCAACATCATTCTGAACAAAAGCCATTTGAATAGAATTTTCCTTAAGCATATTTATGTTTGCAACCGAACCGCCAGTAGAAACAGCTGTAGCATTGACATTTGTAAGTTTAGAATTCAGAATTTCAGCAATCGCGCCACCTAAAGGATAATATGTTCCTGCTGTCCCACCAGTACCAATATTTAAGAAAATTTTATCAGCAGATACAAAAAATGTAGCAAATAGAACTACTAAGATTAAAGTTATAAAATATCTAAGTTTCATAAATACCCTCCTATATTAAGAGCTTTTACAAACCTCTTTTTTTATTATATTAGAAGTTTTAAAAAATTCAAAAGTTTTTTAATTATTTTTTACATTAAAACTATATTTGCCTTTTTGCAATTTTCTACTATCTCATCAGTCCAGACACTTGCTTGGACCTCGCCTATATGAACTTTCCTTAAAAAAAACATACATAGTCTTGATTGTCCTATTCCTCCACCTATTGTCTGAGGAAGTTCTCCATTTAATAATCTTCTATGAAAAAGAAGGCTTTCTCTTTCTTTACAATTTCTTATTTCAAGTTGTTTAATAAGTGATTTTGGATTGACTCTAATCCCCATCGAACTTATTTCAAAAGCCCTTTTTATTATTGGATGCCACACAATAATATCTCCATTTAATCCTAGATATCCATCTTCATTTTCAGAAATCCAATCATCATAATCTGGGGCTCTACCATCATGAGGATTACCATCTGACAAGGTGGCTCCAATCCCTATAACGAAGATAGCTCCATATTTTTCAGCAGCGAGATTTTCCCTTTCTAAAGGTGTTTTATCTGGATACATGTTTAAAAGTTCTTGACTATGAATAAAGGTAATCCTTTCTGGTAAAATTGGTCTAATCTTAGGATAGCTTTCATATACTAAAAATTCTGTTGCTACTAATGTGGCATATATTTTTTCAACGACATTTTTCAGAAAAGATAAATTTCTATCTTCTTCATCCATTACAAGTTCCCAATCCCATTGATCAACATATATAGAATGAAGATTATCAATTTCCTCATCGGCTCTAATAGCATTCATATCAGTATATAAGCCGTACCCTTTTTCAATCCCATAATCTGCTAGCATCATCCTCTTCCATTTTGCAAGTGATTGAACTATTTCAACATTTTCTATAATAGATTTTGGTTTAAATTTTACTGGTTTTTCTATACCATTTAAATCATCATTTAAGCCAGTACCTTCTTTTAAGTATAAAGGTGCAGTAACTCTTCTAAGTTTCAATTGTGCGGAAAGATAAGTCTGGAAAAAATCTTTGATATCTAAAATTGCTTTTTCAGTTTCTGTTAAGGAAAGGTAAGGTTTATAATCTTCTGGATAATAGAAAAAACCCATAAATTTATCCTTTAAATTAAATATTTTCGAAATAACAAATAAAAATCATCATTTTTAATAAATTTTAAATTTTCTTTTTTTTATCTATAAAAAAATTATTTATATCTTTCTTAAATCTTATTCTTTTTAAATTATTTGCTAAAATTTAATGTCTTTATTTTCGGATTTTAACTAAAAATTCCAAGGATCTTTAATTATTCTCTTTTTGCTAATAATTATGATTATTTTTCCTTTTTTGATATCTTCTCTAATAAAATTTTTATATCTTCAAAATCATAAGGTTTCTTTAATACAAAATCGAAGCCATAATCTTTATAATTTGCTAGTACTGGACTACTTGAATATCCACTTGAAACAATATAAGTAATAAAGGGATATCTTTTTTTTGCAATTTTTATAACCTCTTCGCCCCCTATTGAACTGGGTATTACTAAATCTAAAATGCAAATATCAAATTTATTGTTTTCTAATATATTGAAAAAATCTTCCGCATTTTTTGCGTATTTTATAGAACAACTGAAATATTGAAATATCTTTTTAGCAGTATTAATAACTACTTCATCATCATCAAGTATTAAAATAGAAAAATTTTGAAAATTGCTTTCATTTAATTTCTCCTTTTCTTTTGGTAAGATTTTTTCAGATGTGCAAGGGAATAAAAGATAGAAAATTGCACCTTTGGTATTCTTATTTTCAAAAAATACATAACCCTGATGATTCTTTGTAATAGTTTTTACAGAAGAAAGACCTAGCCCACTTCCATTTGTTTTTGTAGTAAAAAATGGATTGAAAATTTTTGTCATTACATCTTGACTTATTCCACTTCCTTCATCTTCAACAGAAATTATACAGTAAATCTTTTTCTCTATCTTTTCTTCTTTGAAATTATCAAGTTCGTTAAATGAGGTACTTAAAGTTATCTTGCCATTTCCATCATTCGCTTGTATAGCGTTTATAACAAGGTTATTTAATGCTTGAAAAAACTGACTTTTATCAGCATAAATATAGTATCTATCTTCACTATCAATTTTAAGTTCATAATCGACAGAGGTGCCTTTTAATGAAAAATTGATAACAGATCTTATTATTTCAAGAGGATCAAAAAGTTCCTTTATTGGATCTCCTCCTTTTGCAAAGGAAAGAAGTTGAGAAGTAATTGATTTTGCTTGAAGTGAAACTTCTTTTGCATTTGTCAGTAATTCTTCGAGTTCCTTTCTATCGTCAATATATATTTGAGCTAAACTTAAATTGCCTATTATGCCAGTAAGGACATTGTTAAAATCATGAGCGATTTTTCCAGCCAAAAGTCCTACAGATTCAAGTTTTTGTACCTTTAATATCTCTTCTTCAGCTTTTTTTTCATCTGTAATATCCTTTGCTAATGTTAAGACCCATTTTATATTTTTATATTTAGATTTGATAATAATTTTTTCTATGAGAAAAACCCTCTTTTTTAAGTCTATATTCAATATTTCAGATTCTCTTCTTATATTTTTTTCTGACTGTAAAACATTCGGATCATCATAGGACAGTTGCTTAAACTGAGCAAACATTGGCGTAGGTAAATATTTTTCAATATTAAAATACGAAAGATTTTTTATTATTTCTTTCCTATCTTTATTTTCAAAATTTACAATATTAAAAAACTTAATGAATTCTTTGTTGTATTCCACAATATTTAAATTCTGATCGCAAAGGTAAATTATCATAGGAATTGAGTCTATTAATTTCCTTAATCTCTGTTCTGATGTCTCTTTTATCAACTTGGTTTCTTTTATCGTTTGAAAAAGAATAGTTGTAAGTACTATAATGACAAAAAATATTATTATTAAAAAAATTGCTAATATTCTTATATCAATCTTTTCCTTTTCTTCAGCTTTGTATGAAACACCAATCCATTTTTTAGTTAGTCTATCTAGAAGTCCATTTTTTTTGGCTCTTTCAATTCCTTTATTTAGTATGCTAAGAAGTAGATTATTTCCTTTATGTAAACCAAAGCAATTTAATCCAATATATAAAGGCTCTCCAATGATTTTTACCTTATCCAGATATTTCATAGAAAATATATGGTACCAAACAACCTGTTCATCACCAATGACAGCATCGACTTCATTTTCAACTATTTTATCTATAGCTTGGTAAAAATCATCTACATATACTATTTCACAATTTACATTATTCTCTTTTAAAAAATCTTGAGCATAATCACCTCTTTGCATTCCTATTTTTTTCCCATTTAAATCTTTAAAATTGTTAATATCATATCTAAAACTACTTTCAAAAATTGAGGCTGGAACTAAAAATACAGGAAGGGAAAAATCAAAAACTTGCTCCCTTTTTTCACTATAAAAAAGAGAGGATATGCCATCAGCTTTTCCTTCTAACACCATCTGCTGAGCTTCTTTGAAATTCGCTGGTGTAAAGGTTATATTAAAACCATACTCATAAGATATCCATCTTAGGAGGTCTATCATCATTCCATTATAATCTCCATTTTTATCAACAAATTCAAATGGAGCGTAGTTTATCTGTCCTACAAAATGAATTGTGTTATTATTTTTAATAGATTCGATTTCTTTTTTATTTAAATCAGTTTCAAATTTATCTTTTGATAGTGTCAAATATAAAAAAAAGCTAATTATAAGAAGAGTACAAATTATAGATAGTATAATTAAAACTTTTTTAGTATTTTTTTGCATTACTTTCTCTTAAAAAAATATAATCTATTTAAAATTTTTAAATTCTCTTTAACTATATTTTCGTATTTTAGTTTATCTTATTCCAAAATTTTAAAATTGTAAATAGTGCTTTTCTTTTTTCTTAGTATTAATATATTAAAAAAAAGGATTGGACACAACATGAATAATTTAAATGATGAAATAATAAAAGAAAAAAACCACAAAAATAATGATGAAAATCATTTATCTAAAAAAGATCATGATCATAGTCATAATCATGATTTAAATTTATCTGGAAAAATAGAACTAAATAGAAAAAAATTTTTTTTTGTGGTTCTTTTAAATTTTTTAATAACATTTTCAGAAATTGTTGGTGGAATTTTTTCAAAAAGTCTTTCTCTTCTTTCAGATGCTTTTCATAATTTTGGTGATACGATGGCAATAGTTTTAAGTTGGTTCGCTCTTATTATAAGTAAAAAAGAAAAGGATAAAAATAAAACATATGGATATAAAAGAGCTCAGATAATTGTTGCTTTTTTAAATTCTCAGTTTCTTATAGTTCTCTGTATTTTATTAATCATTGAGGCAATTAAAAAATTTATAAATCCCGTTGTAATAAAAAGCTCAGTTATGCTTGTAGTTGCAATAATTGGATTTATAGCAAATCTAGTTTCAACACTTCTCCTTCATAGAGATTCAAATCATAGTTTAAACATAAGATCAAGTTATCTACATCTTTTGGGAGACACTGTTTCTTCCGTGGGAGTAATATTAGGAGCAATATTAATAAACATTTTCAAAATATATTTTATTGACTCTATAATTACTATTATCATTGCAATATATCTTGGTTATGAAAGTATTAAGATAATCATAAAAACGATAAATATTTTGATGCAAAGTTCCGCTGATCTTGATTATCAACAAATAAAGAAGGATATTGAATCTCTCCCTTCTGTAAATTCTCTACATCATGTCCATACCTGGCTTTCAGATGAAAAAACTATCTATTTTGAAGGTCATGTTGAATTGTGCGATATTCCTCTTTCAGAATCAACTAAAATTCTAGATGATATAAATAAAATTCTTTCAGAAAGATACAATATAAGTCATACCACAATCCAATTTGAGGTGGACAGAGGTTGCAATAAAGGAATTTTTAATATTAAAACTGATAAATAAAAAATCTTTATAAAAATATCAATTTGTTGATAATTTCCAAAATCATTTTATATTAAAAGCAACTGACATATTTTAAAAGATCCTTAAAAAATTCTTAGGAAAAAAATTTAGTTTTTGAAATTAGCTTTTTAAATTGAAATTATTAGGAGTCGCTATGAGTTTAATCAAACTTGAAAAGATTTCCAAAATATACAAGATGGGAAAGGTTAATGTTCAAGCTCTTTATGATGTTTCCTTAACAATCGAAAAAGGAAATTTTACTGGTATTGTGGGGCCATCAGGCTCTGGAAAAACTACTCTCCTTAATATTTTAGGTTGTCTTGATAAACAAGATAGTGGTAGTTATTTTTTTGATAACCAAAATATTTCGACTCTTTCTAATATTGAAACAACAATTTTTAGAAGAGAAAAGTTTGGCTTTATCTTTCAAACATTCAATCTTATACCAGTTCTCACAGTCTATGAAAATGTGGAAATACCTCTTGCTCTTTTAGGTGTTGAAAAAAGGGAAAGAAAAGAAAGAATAATGAACATATTAAAGGAAGTTGGTATTGAAGAGACCTTCAATAGACTCCCCTCTGAACTTTCTGGTGGGCAACAACAAAGAGTAGCAATAGCAAGAGCACTTATAAAAAATCCTTATATAATATTTGCCGACGAACCTACAGCTAATCTTGATCATGCTACTGGATCAAAAATTATTGAACTTATGAAAAACTTAAATCAAAAACTTGGAATTACATTTGTTTTTTCTACACATGATAATAAAATAATGAATGCAGCAAATCAACTTTTAATTTTAGAAGATGGAAAAATTATCAGTTAAAATCCAAAAACTAGCGCAAAATTAAATGTAAGTTTAATAAAAAAATATAAAAAGTTAAAAAGGGAAAGAATAAAACAAGAGTAAAAGGGAAAAAATAGTTATGAAAAAGGATAATTACTTTCTTTTTAATATGTCTATTAAAAATCTACTATTATATAAAACAAGAACAATATTGACATTCTTGATACTTGGATTCGGTATTTTTACTTATATAATAGTAGAAGGAATGCTTGATGGTATGACAAATCAAACTGTTGAGAGTATTATCCAGATGCAAAGCTCTGATATTCAAATTTATCCAGAAGGATATAATAAAGAAGAACAATTTACAATATTAAACTTAAAAAATGAAGATGAAATAACAAAAATCCTAGATTCAAAAGATTATGTTGTTGCATATTCGAAAAGAATCACATTCACGGCAATGTTAGAGCTATCTTCTGGAATGTCTCCTGTTAGAGTATTTGGAATAAATCCAGAAGAAGATGAAAAGACATTAAAATTAATGGATTATCTTAAAAATGATATAAAAATAGCATTTGCAAAAGATTTCGATGCCTTTTTCGATACTATTCCTGCTTGCATAGGTAAAGCTCTCGCAAATGAGCTTAACTTAAAAGAAAAAGATAATATTATAATATCTTTCAAGACAAAAGATGGTATGTATAATTCGATTAATCTTGAGGTTTTTTCAATCTTTATGACTTCAGATTCATTTTTAAACTCTTCCTGTATAATAATACCTTATAATGTTGCCAAAAATTCTTTGAACATAGATTCTGCAACAAATATCTTAGTGAAAACTATGGACTTAAAAAAGGTTAAAAATTATACCTTCGATTTACAAAAATCTTTGCCATACACATCAATAAGTAATTGGATGGAAGAAGGTAAAGAAATAATCGAAATCTCAAAGACAAAAGGTAAATTTTCAGGTGTCTTCATAATCTTTATACTAATCATAGCATCAATAGGTATAATAAACACTATGATTATGTCTGTTCATGAGAAAACAAAGGAAATTGGAACATTAAAAGCACTTGGTATGAGTGAAAAAGAGATAAGAAAAATATTTTCTTATGAAGGATTTGCTCTTGGGTTATTTGGTTCTATTTTTGGAATCATCCTAGCTCTTCCTTTAAACTATTACTTAGCCAAAGTTGGATTGAATGTAGCTGCAATGATGGATATAAATATAATAGCTGAATTTGGTCTTCCGCTTGTTTTATATTCTTCATTTCCAATAAAGGGTTATATTAGTGCATTTATTTTAGGTGTTTTTGTTTCATATATATCTACATATTCGAGCGCGAAAAAAGCAGCAAAACTTGAAATTACAAAGGCTTTAAGAACAATTTAATGCAAAAAGAATATCAAAAAGCATGTTATAACTAAAGGAACTTAATAAAAATGCTTTTATATTTAGAAATGATTTTATTTAAAGCTAAAATCGATATAATATGATTAAAAAATATAATTAAAAAGAGGCATTTATGATATTTAAACTTGCAATCTTAAATATAAAAAGAAATAAAAAGAGGTCATTCCTTTCCGCATTAAGTATATTTTTTGCAGCAATAATAATAATACTTGCTTGGGGATGGATAGATGGGATGCTACAGAACCTTATAGATACAACAATAGACTTTCAAACTGGTACGATAAAAATTGCAAGTGAATCATTTTTAAAGCAAGAAAAATTCCTTCCAATTGAATTTTATATTGAAAATAAAAGCGATTTTATAGAGAAGTTACAAAATAAGCTTTCAAATGATTATCCTAAAGTAAATTTTGAATATGAAGAAAGATTAAATATTGCAGGCATTGCCAGTAAAGGAGAACTTTCGATTCCTGCTCTTATAAACTCAATTTCGACAGAAAAAGAACTTACAAAATATCAAATCAAAAGGAGAAAAATCGAAGGTAATCCAGAAATTGGAAATAAAAAGATAATAATTGGAAAGGATCTTGCAAAAAAGTTAAACCTTAAAACTGGAGAATCAATTTTACTTGTTACTAAAACATATATAAGCGGATTAAATGGCATAAAAGCAACTGTAAGCAGCATTGTCGATTTTGGAATAGGTTCTTTCAATAAATCTATTATTTTAATGGATATTAATGATGTAAAACAGCTCGCAAAGCTTAACGAAAATAGTTTCGTTCAACTATTGCTTTTTTTTGATATAAAATATGTTGATGATATTCTTAAAAGTATCAATAATTTATTAGTCAATTCTTTTCCTGAAACTGATTTAAAAGCAGTCCCTTTTAATGTAAGTATGGGACAAATATATGGCACTATGCAAATGATGAGAAAAGTTTTAATCATAGTATTTGCATTTATTTTGTTTCTTGCTTCATTTATAATAATAAATACAATGATGATGAATATCTTTGAAAGAATAAATGAACTTGGAACATTAATGGCTATGGGAACAACAAAAAAAGAGATATTCTTGCTAAATTTCTACGAGGGAACAATTATAGGTATTTTAGGAGGAATCCCTGGTTCCATTTTTGGTTATTTGATTGCATTTATTATGAATAAAATTGGTTTTGACTTTTCTAAACTTTTAGGTGGTTATAGTATGCTTATGAATTATATCATAAGACCATCCGCTTCTTTGGCCATATTTTTTGTTAGTCTCTTTATTTCATGCATTATCCCAGCAATTGCAACAATAATTCCTTCTAAATATGCATCGAAACTTTTACCTACAGAGGCTTTAAGACATCTATGATAAAATTTTGTAAAAATAAAAATTTGAAAACTTACAATTTATAAAAATTATAATTTGTAAAATTATTATTTGTAAAATTTATTATTTGAAAACCTTATAATAAATTAGAAAAATTCCTATTTAGAAAAACTTATCATAAAGGTGAAGAAATATATCATAATACTAATCATCAATAAACTTAAGAGGAGTTTTTATGAATAAATTTAAAAAATCAAAGGAAATTAAGAAAATAAAAAAAATACACTTCATGCTTTTTTTTATTGCTTTCATAATTTTTATATTTTTAAGTTTTCAAAATGAAGAAGATATATTAAAAAAATTGGATGAAAATGTCACATTTGAGTCAATTCATTATACAGGAACTTTAGAAATAATTCGTAATAATAATAAAATAATAAAAACCTTCGAATGCTGGGCTAAAAATGACTTATTTTTAATTATCTTTAAAAATCCAGAGGATAATGGAGTAAAATACCTAAAAAAAGATGGGAATCTTTATGTTTATTTTCCTTCAGCAGATGATGTTCTAACAATATCCAAATCTATGATGAAACAAGGTTTCATGGGTTCAGATATTTCGAATGAAGATATAACAAGAAATCGAAAATTATTAGATGATTATTCTATTGTTTCATTTAATAAAATTATTGAAAAAGATAATATTTTTTATGAACTAACTTTGCAAGCAAAAACAAAAGATGTCCCATATTTTATGCAAAAATTGATCATAAATTCAGACTTTGTCGCCATTAAAACCGAGCAGTATGATTTGGCAAAAAGGCTTGTAAAAACAATTATAGTTGATGAAATAAAGAAATTTGGTTCAAGATATTACCCAGTAAAAGTAACAATCCAAGATGGTATAAAAACAAGTTATAAAACAATTTTCTCGATAACTGATGTGAGTTTTAATATTCCAATAGATCCAAAGATTTTTACTATTCAAAATCTCTATAATAAATAAAAAACAAAACTGTATAATAGTAAACTGTACAAATTTAATTTGAAAATAAAAAAGTAATAATATAGTAATAACATAGTCTCAATTTCGAAAAGTTAAAAATTTAAAATGATAAAACAGAAAGCTTTATTAATATTTTTCTTTTGCATTTTGTTTTTTTTAATTCCAGTTGTAAGTTTAAGTCAAACAATATTTTTTAACCAATCATTTAATTCAATATTCTTTTATTCTTCTATAAGTGATACTTTTTCATTTGGAGCCTTAGAAAAATCAAATTTAATTTTTAAGATCAATAAAGATAATTTTATTTTCTATAGCTCTGCATACTTTATTAAATATGAACTTTTACTTCAAGATCTTACAAATTTACAATACTCTTTTTTTATCAATCAAATATGGTTAAGACTTCCTTTTGAATCTCTATTTATCGAAACTGGAATAAAAAGTGATTTTGATATTGAACAAATATCTATAGATCTTTTTGCACCATATAATAGGCTTATTTTCCAAACATTTTTTGGAATAAATTCATCTTCAAATAGATGGCAGGTTTCTTTTAAGTTGTTCTTATCTGAATATTCAATATTTACCATTAAATGGTATTTAGATAGCAAGTTTTCAAAAAATTCACTAAATATCTATCTTTTTAATTTTTACAATTTTTTTGATCCATTTCAAATAGAGTTGTTTGGAATATTTTATCAAGTAAGTGAAAAATCAAGATTTGGATTTTCATTAAAGTTTCCTATTTTCTTAAATTGGTTTTTAGGTGGATGCATTCATTTAGATTCAAATTTTGAATATAATTATTTTGAAACAAAAATGCAAGTTTCTTATTCTTTTTTAAATTTTTCATTTTCAATTTTCTGGTATTATACATCATATATTTTTAACTATATTGATTTTGTAAATATAATAAAGAATAACGATTTACTTTTAAATCTAGATGAACTTTTAACTTTAAATAACAATCTATTTTCAATAAATTTTAGCTACAACCCTGATCCTTTTTTTTCATTAAGCTTTTCAAGCATATTTTTAGTAAATCCTTTTGACATCTTTTTCAATTTGACCATAAATTTTCATTTTTCAAATTCATTAGACTTAAAGATTACATTTTTTAAAAATATTTATAAAACAGAAAATTCTACTATTCATGCCTATTGGATATGTTTTATGAACATTTATTCAGATATTTTTGTTATAGAACTTTCTTTTAATATATAATAAATAGATTTTAACAATTTAAACAATCATTTTCTATACAAATATAAAATTTTTCAGTTTTTTTAATATTTTAAACTTGACATAGAGAAATTTCATACTATAAAAAAATTAAGCGGAATACTTTGTTAAAGATATTTATTTGCAACATTTTTTTTTATATCTTTTTACAAAGTATTACTAAAAAGAATGTAAATGGAGGAATTAATGAAAAAGGTATCACCACTGCTTATTATTTCCATTATCCTTATTGCAGTGCTCTTTGCCTTTGGTCAATCAACAGTAAAAGGACCGATAGTAGATAATATACTTGTTGATGTCCGAATGCAAGAAGATATTGGCTTAAAAGACACTGCTGAAGGGAAGACAGATTTATTTTACTGGGGTGTTCAAGGTAATGTTTTCAAAGCACTTCCAGCAAATGTAAGAGAGAAACTTGATGTTTATAAGATTCCATCAGGTTCTTGGTCTTTGATGATTAACCCTATTCCTAACAAAGCACCTTATACAGTAAAAACTAAAGACGGTGAGTTTTTCAACCCATTCGCTATTACCGAAGTTAGATATGCTTTGAACTGGCTTATAGACAGAAAATATATCGTAGATGAAATCCTTGGTGGAGACGGAGATCCATGTTTCACTCCTATGACTCCTGGTCAACCTGGTGTATATAAATACAATCTTATTGCATCTAAACTTGGTATGACAGCTAAAGGTGATGAAAAGAAAGCTATTGCTGCTATTACTGCTGCTATGGAAAAAGCTGCTGCACTTCCAGAAAACAAAGGAAGACTCGTAAAAGGACCAAACTTCTGGCAATTTGATGGAAAAGATGTATCTGTTAAGATTCTTATTAGAGTTGACGACCCTCAAGGAAGACTTCTTGAAGGAAGATATGTAGCCGATCAACTTGAAAAAGCTGGTATCAAAGCTGAAAGACTTGAGCTTGACAGAAGAAAATGTATCATGACAGCTTATTACAGCAATCCAGCTGATTATCAATGGCATATGTATACAGAAGGTTGGGGAGCTGGAGCAACAAGAAGATGGTGGGATATATCATTAGTTCAGATGTATGCTCCATGGTATGGATATATGGCTGGTGGTGCTGATCCTGCTAACTGGAATTATGAAAACAAAGAAATAGATGATATTACCCAAAAGACAATCAACGGTCAGTTTTTAGATGAAAAAGAATATTGGGATATGAATCTAAGGGCTTTGGAACTTGGTATTAAAGATGCTTGTAGAATTTGGGTCTGCACACAACAACAGTATTATGCAGCAAACAAAGAAAGATTCTTAAGCAGAATGGCTTATGGTGTTGGTGATGGTTTAAATCACTGGTCAGTAAAAACTGCAGATGTAAAACCAGATAAAAATAAAGAAAAAACATTAAGATTCACAGAATATTCTGCCCGCGGAGCTCTTTTTATGAGTGCATGGGATCCTATTGGAACTGAAGGTTTCACAGATGTTTATAGCCGTGTTCTTATGGAGCCTATGAGAGATGGTGGTTCATTTGAATCTCCTTATTCTGCTGAAGATACACAATGGAGAGTCAATTGGGATCTTAAAAAAGTCATGACAAAAGTTGCTAAAGATAAAGATGGTAAACTTGTTGGTCAAATAGATGTTCCTGAAAATGCTGTTATTTATGACTCTGGTACAAAGAAATGGAAAGCTGTCGGTAAAGGTGTAAAAGCTTTTTCAACAGGTACTTATTCATTCAAATTCTCTAAATATCATAATGGTCAAATGGAGAGCCTTGCTGATATTCTTTATTCATTTGCCTTCTCTATGGAATGGGCAACCAAAGATGGAGATAATGATAAATACTTTGATGATGCTTTTGCAAGTGTTGTAAAACCTGGTCTTGATATAGTAAAAGGTTGGGTTATAAATAAAGACGGCACAATTACAACTTACTTTGAATTCAACTGGCCTATGGATAAAAACAGAGTAGCTGCAAGTGGTATTCCAGCTTGGACACCTTTGACACCATGGCCTATTTACGAAGCTTTAGCAAAGCTAGTTGCTGAAGGCGGTGCTGCTTCAAAAAGAGTATATAGCTTTACACCAAGTGGCGAAGAAGTAACTGAACCTGATTTATTAGATGCAACATGTGCTTCTGATATTGCCGCAAAAATTGAAGAAATGAAAGCTGCTAAATACATTCCTGCATCAATCGCTGGTTATAAGACATTGACTCAGGTAACTAGTGATTATGATCTTGCTATTAAATGGATCAAAGAAAAGAAACATGCATTTATTTCAGATGGTCCTTTCTGGATGCAAAGCTATGATGCTAAGAACAACCAGATGGTAATGAAAGCATTTAGAGATCCAACATATCCATTTACACCATACTATTGGAAAAACCTCTTTGTGGCACAAAGAACAAGAATAGATAAGATCGAAACTCCTGCTTCACCTGATAAGACAAAAGATACAGTTATTAATGTCAATGTTTCAATAATTGGTTATCCTTCAGATACTGCAACCGCTGCATCTAAAGGAAATATTAAAGCTACTTTAGTTCTACCAAATGGTGAAAAAGTCTATACTGGTAAACTAGTAAAAACAGGTGTATTCCAAATTGTTATTCCAGCTAAAGATACAGCTACTTTACCTCCTGGAGCATATCTTGTTGTTATCGAAACTCAACTTACAACTGAAGCTCCAGCAGTTGAAACAACTTTCTTAGTTTTCTTCTAAACAAAACTATAAAAAAGGGTGCTTTATGCACCCTTTTTTTTTTATTAAGATTTAAATAAATATTGATATTTTATATAAATATGCATAATCAAGTTAATGAGCTTGAACTAATATAAAGGATAGAAGAATGTATAGAAAATATGTGATTAAAAGGCTCATCAATGCAGTTGTTATGTACGCAATTATCCTTATTGCGATATCAGCTATTTTCAACAATACTGCCGAAAGAGTTGTAAGACAGGATATCGATGATTTACTCAAAGCTGAATCTCAAAGGGTAATAAAATCAGGTAAATTTAATGTTGAGCAACTTGAAGAATGGAAAGCAAAAAGAAAAACTGAGTTGATCCATAGATATTATCTTGATAGACCTTTTTTATTACGAGTCTTTTATAACGCTTACAAGGCATTTACCTTTAAATATGGTAATTCTATGATAATGAGATCATCTAAAGGTGATAGAGAAGTCTGGAAAATACTAATAGAAGCCCTTCCAAAAACAGCTATTCTATTTACTACAGATTTTGTCATAGTAACATTTTTTGGAATTCTTATAGGCTTAAAAATGGCGAGAAAACCAGGTGGGGCACTTGACAGAACAGTTAGTTTCATAGCTTTGGCAAGTAATGGACTTCCACTTTGGTGGCTCGGAATGGTTTTTTTATTTTTCTTTGCATATACTATAAAATTATTTCCTTCAGGTGGCTTGCACTCTGTTCCTACTCCAACTGGATTTATGAATTTTCTCGATCTTTTATACCATATGTTTTTACCTCTTCTTACGCTTTTTATTGCAGGAATATGGGGTAGTGCCTATTTTATTCGTCAATTGGTTCTTGGAACGATGAATGAAGATTTTATAATGTCTGCAAGGGCTAGAGGTCTTTCAGAAAGTAAAATTCTTTATAAACATACATTAAGATCTGCTGCTCCTCCTATAGTAACAAATGTTATTTTGGGTTTATTTGGTTCCTTAGGCGGTGCTATAATCTTTGAAGGTATATTTAGCTGGCCTGGCATGGGAAATCTATACTGGATAGCACTTCAACAAAATGACCTCGCTGTTGTCATGGGAAACACATCTTTGTCTGTTTTCTTATTTATGATGGGCCTTGTTTTACTTGATTTTATATATGGATTTTTAGATCCTCGAATCAAAGTTGGAGGAAAAGCATGAAAATAAAAGAGTTATTTTCGGAAATCTTAGATTTTTTTAAAGATTTCGTTAAAGTTAAAACCGGTTTAATAGGTGTTGGTATAATTTTATTATTCCTAATTCTTTTAATCTTAGAGCCCTATATATTGGTCTATAAAGATACAAATACTCAATGGAGAAATATTACATACTGGCAAGATAATCCTGCTAATGCAGCTCCTGTATGGACACAACTTTTTTCAAAAGATAAAAAACCAATAACAAAGTTTATCTTTGATAGTGAAACAGAAGAAGAAGATATGAATGGAGTTACAGTAAAATCGTACATTTTTGATTATAAATTTAATTACTCTGAAGCTCCTCAAAATATAATCTTCCATGGTGATGCAAATGGATTTTTAGGCCTTCAAATTTTTGTAGAAAGACCAGATGGAGAAAAATTTGAGATTTATCGTATTGCTCAAAACTTTTCTAATGAAAACATAAGAATGACAGCAAATACTGAAGCAAGAAAAATTGCCTATGATTTCGGTAAGACTGTTGAAGATGAACAGACTCTTTTAAATATTGATCCAAACGACTTAAAAGCATTGGATGTTATTTTTGGTGAAAAAAAGACAGGTATTTTAGTTAAACCAATTCCTCTCAAAGGTCATTATAAAATAATTGCCAAAGTTCTATTCTTAGATTCAGCAGCAACTTTTGAAAATCCTTATATTGTAATAACTGGTAAGGTTTCTGGTTTACTTGGAACAGATAACTTAAAAAGGGATCTTTTTTCAGGTGTCATAGCTGGAATTAAGTGGGCTTTGTTAATTGGTGTACTTACTGCTGTTATTTCGGTATTTATAGGGCTTTTCTGGGGTGTAACATCTGCATATTACGGAGGATTTATAGATGCGGCAATGAATAGAATATATGAATTCTTTATTAATATGCCTATGTTACCAATTTTGATAGCTATTTCTGCAGTATTTAAGATTAACATCTGGATTTTAATACTCCTTCTATGTTTATTTAGTTGGACTGGTTCTGTCAGAACTGTTAGAGCTATTGCTTTACAATTAAAAGAGGAAGTATTTGTTGAAGCTTCTAAAGCACTTGGAGCAAACCATTGGAGACTTATTTTCAGACATATAATGCCACTTATTTTACCTTTGACTTTTGCAAATATGGCATTTTCTGTTCCTGGAGCTATTTTAACTGAAGCTGGGCTTAGTTTGCTTGGTCTTGGAGATCCTTCTATAGTTACATGGGGGGGGATATTGCATGATGCTCAAACAGGTGGTGCATTTATAAATAACCTTTGGTGGTGGATTATTCCTCCAGGTCTTATCATGGCTCTTTTGGCAAGTAGTTTTGTATTTGTTGGATGGGCTATGGATAAAATTCTTCATCCAAAACTTCGTACTAGATAAAATAATATATATAAGGTAAAAATATGGAAAAAGCTCTTGTAGTAAATAATTTAAAGTTATATTATTACACCAGTGCTGGAATTGTAAAAGCCGTTGATGATATTTCCTTCGATCTCAATGAAGGGGAAACATTAGGTCTTGTAGGAGAATCTGGTTGTGGCAAAACTACTACTGGTTTTGCGTTACTTGGAATGCCTACACCTCCTGGCAAAATTTCTGGTGGTGAAATTATCATAGATGATCAAAATATAGTAAAATTTTCAGAAAATGAACTTAGAAAAAAAGTTCGATGGGAAAAAATTTCTATGGTATTTCAAGGTGCTATGAACTGTTTGACTCCTGTTTATACTGTTGGAGAATTGATGACTGAAACTTATTTACAACATCGACCAGATACTCCAAAAGATGTAATATATAAACAAATAATAAAGTACTTAAATCTCGTAGGACTTGCCGATGATATTTACTCTAGATACCCTCATGAACTTTCTGGAGGCATGAAACAGAGAGTTGTCATAGCTACTGCTCTTTTTCTAGAACCTAAAATAGTAATCCTTGATGAACCTACAACCGGACTTGATGTTGTCGTACAAGCTCAAATCTTAAACTTAATAAAAGAACTTAAACAAAATTTAAGTATTTCTTCTATTTTTATTACTCATGATCTTGCCACTGAAGCTGAGATTTCGGATAGAATATGTGTAATGTATGCTGGTAAAGTCATGGAAATTGGAACAAATGAACAGATATACGGAAGAAAGAATTTACACCCATATACTGAAAAATTACTTAGTGCAACCCCACTTTTACATAAAAGAGTCGATGAACTTTCCTTTATCCCTGGTGTCCCACCAGATTTAATCGATCCTCCAAAAGGTTGCAGATTCTACGAAAGATGCCATGTTCATATGGATAAATGTAAAAATGAAGAACCAACAATGAAAGAAATAGAAGATGGACATTACATTTGCTGCTGGAGGTACTAATATGATAAACTCACAGAATAAAGAAGTTTTATTAAAGGTTGTTAACTTAAAAAAATGGTTCCCAATGCAACATGGTTTAGCTTCATTATTTGCAAAAGAAATAAAATATGTCAAAGCTGTTGATGGGATTAACTTTGAAGTATATAAAGGTGAAACATTTGGAATAATTGGTGAATCAGGTTGTGGGAAAACAACAACAGGTAAATTGATTATGCGACTTTTAGAACCAACAGATGGAAAAATTCTATTAAATAATGAAGATGTCGCTCATATTAAAGGCAAAGAATTAAAAAATTATAGAAAAAATGTTCAAATGATATTTCAGGATCCTTATGCTTCAATGAACCCTAGATTCAGAATAAGAAAAGTTCTTGAAGAACCACTTGTAATCCATGGAGTCGGAAATTCAAGGAAATACCGTGATGAAGTTTCAAAACAGCTTCTTGAGAGTGTTAAAGTGACTCCAGCAGAAGATTTCATGGAAAGATTTCCACACATGCTTTCTGGAGGTCAAAGACAAAGAGTTTCCATAGGAAGAGGAATTACCCTTTCTCCTTCACTTATAGTTGCAGATGAACCTGTTTCGATGATTGATCTTTCGACAAGAGCAGAAATACTTGCCATGATGAATAACTTAAAAAGAGAATTTGGTTTAACATACATTTATATTACCCACGATCTTTCAACTGCAAGATATTTTGCAGATAGAATAGCAGTAATGTATCTTGGAAGAATAATTGAAATTGGATCTGCCGATGATATAGTGGATAATCCAATACACCCATATACTAGAGTTCTAATAAATGCTGTATGTGAGCCACTTCCAGGAAAGGTTAAAGTAATGAAGGACATTCAAATTAAAGGTGAAATTCCAAGTGCAGCCAGAATACCTAAGGGATGTCGATTCCATACACGATGTTTATTTGCAACTGAAGATTGTATAAATAATCCTGAACCTGAACTTATTGATGCAGGTAATGGACACTATCATGCATGCTCTAGAGCTTCGTATCTTCCAGCATTTAAGTATTGATACTAGTTTTTGTATTTACTAAAATTTTATGCTATTTGTTGTCTAGTTTTTTATGGCTATTTCATCTTATTTATTAATAGATTTTTAATTGATGCAATATCATTAGCGGTGACTGTTGCATCAATTTTTTTTGTATCATAGACAAGGTCTTGCTCAGGGATTTCTTCAATAAATTCAGAAGGATAAGATGGAAATTTTTTCCCAAATTTACTCCTTTCATTGCAATAAGTGATAAAAAGAAATTCTTTTGCCCTTGTCATAGCAACATAAAAAAGTCTTCTTTCCTCTTCCAATTCTTTCCTATCAACAATCTTACTGGATGGTATTATACCCTTTTCTGCTCCTACAATAAAAACAACTCTAAATTCTAAACCTTTAGCACTATGAATAGTCATTAAATTTACACAATCTTCTTCTTTTTCTTCAATATCATTGTTCATTAAAAGTCTTAATCTTTCCCCTATCTTATAAGGATTTTGATAATCATATTCATCATCTTCATCTTTATAATTATATAAAGAGGATAAAAAGCTTTCTAGATAACCAATTTTACTATCATAAGTTTTTTCATCATTATGCAATTTAAGATAATCTTTATAACCAATTTCCTCTATCATTTCATTGAAAATCACTGAAAAATTTTTCTCTTTTTGAAATATCTGTTGTCTATATCTAACAAGTAGTTCATAAAAAGCTTTTAATGATTCCCTTTCATTCTCATTGAAAAAATTGATTAACATACTTTCCTTAAATTCATCATCATTTGAAATTATTTTCAAAATATCAAATATATGGATACCATTTTGTTTTGATTGAGAGATTAATTTTTCCAAAAGTTTTGTTCCAATCCCTCTCTTTGGGATGTTTATTATTCGGAGAAGTGAAACCTCATCGTAAGGATTTAATAATGAAAATAGGTAAGCAGAAACATCTCTTACCTCTTCTCTTGCATAAAAATTGTAACCTCCCCAAACCTTATGCTTTAGATTTTTTAAAATAAAAAGCTCCTCGAAACTTCTAGCAAGATGATTATTTCTGTACAATATCGCTATATCTTTGTATCTTATTCCATCCTTATATAGAAGTTGATAGATTTTTTCATATACAAATAAAGCCTCTTCTTGTGGACTATTTGCTTCAAATATGGTAATTTTACTCTTATATGGATTATCTGTCTTCATCTCCTTTATCTTTCTATTTTGATTATTTTTAATAACATTTTTAGCAGCATGAAGTATTGCTTGTGAACTTCTATAATTATTTTCTAGGCAAATCACCTTGCAACCTGCAAAATCATTTTCAAATCTAAGAATATTTTCTATAGTAGAACCTCTAAATGAATAAATACCTTGGTCATCATCTCCAACTATTGTAACATTATTATGATTACTATTATTTTTAAGCAATTCTTTCACTATCATATACTGTAACTTATTTGTATCTTGATATTCATCGACTAAAAGATAAGAAATACTATCTCTTATTTTTTGTGAAGCTTCTATACAATTCTTATCTTTACTTGTTAATAAAAAGAATAGATTTAATAATAAATCATCAAAATCCATTGCATTGTGACTTTTAAGATATTCAATATATTGTTTTATTATCTTGCTAAATTCATTTTCTTCTATTAAACTTCTGTATTCCTCAAATGAATTTATGGAATTTTTCATCGAAGCGATAGTATAAAGAATAATATTAGCATCGATATCTAACTTTAATTCCCTCTTAATTCTGTTTATTACGCTAATAGAATCATCAAAATCATATATTGAGAAATTTTCCTTATATCCCAGTAATCCGCTATATTTTCTTAAAAGTCTTACAGAATAGGAATGAAATGTTGAAGCCACTATTGATTTTCCTTTTGTAGGAAGAAGATCGATAATCCTTGATTTCATCTCATTAGCTGCTTTATTTGTAAATGTTAACGAAACTATTTTAGATGGATTTAGTCCAATTTTTTCTATTAGATACATTATTTTAAATGTTATGACTCTTGTTTTCCCTGAGCCAGCAGGTGCTAAAACAAGAATTGGAAAACCAAAACTGATTACAGCTTCTTTTTGTTTATCATTTAATTTATTTATTAACGAATCTAGATTCATTTATTGCCCCAAAATTTTAAATTAAAGCTGAATGTATAAAAGATCAAGATCTTTGAAAAGATATATGAGATTATCAGAAAATTATTATTTTACAATATTGATTCACTTATAATTAAAAAAGAGGACATAAATCTTTGATTAAATAATCTAGAAAAATTAACTAGTTTAAATTTATTTTTTTCTGGAAAAATTTAAAAAGTAATTGTTATATCGGTTGTTTTTTGTATCATCTCAATATCATGATCTGATAAATCGGCGGTGGAGTACTCTGGTACCATAATATTAGTTAGATAAACTATAATTCTAACAATCTTTTTATTAACTATTATTACCTGTACAAATGGATAAGGAACATTTGGATCAACCTTAATAAAAACTATTTCATTTAAAAACTTTATTGGTACATAGCATACTTTTGGATAACCGGTATAAGAATAATATATTATTTTAGCGCCATAACTTGAAAGTTGACAAAGTTTTAGCCTGAAAATATAATTTTCAACAGTATCAGTTGATTTTAATGTTGTAGTTTGACTGAAAATTACAGTTGTAAATATGAACAAAAACAAAAAAAGAATAGAGAATACCTTTTTCATCTATTTCCCTCCTGGATAATTTAAGTTTTAATTAATTTTTTAACTTCCTACTTATTATACTTTCGGATTTTTTAAGGTCAATATTGATTAAAATTTTTTATATATTATTATTTTTTAGCAAATTAATAACAGTATTTACTA
>JAAZOT010000058.1 GCA_012797605.1 Spirochaetales bacterium
AATATAATTCAGACTATTTTTAACCAAAAGGATATAAAAAGTCTAGGTTCGGAGAAAAAAATAAGAAGATTGTTAAAATATATCACTCTGCATGATAATTAATCAGAGTTTTAACATCATATTTCCCAAGTAATTTATCGTAGTTTAAAAAAGGAAGTCCTATAACAGCGGCTATACCAGCTACATTCGCACCGATTTTTTCAACAAGATTTGCAATAGCCTTCAAAGTTCCACCAGTTGCGATAAGGTCATCTATTAATAGATATCTTTTTCCTTTTTCTACATCTTCTTTATGAATTTCTATGGTTTCCTCACCATATTCTAAGGTATAACTTTCAGAAATAGTCTGTCTTGGAAGTTTTCCTTTTTTTCTTGCAAGTATAAGTGGCACATTAAACTTTAACGCAAGAGGAGAAGCAAAAATAAAGCCTCTTGATTCTACTGCTATAATTCCATCTATTGAAGATTTATTGTAGTGTTCATATAGATTTTCTATAATAAGATTAAGTACAGCAGGTTTTAAAAGTATTGAAGTTATATCGTAAAATAAAATCCCTTTCTTCGGGAAATCTTTAACTTTTGCAATTGAATCGTCAAGTATCTTCTCAAGATTATTCATAACCTATCCTTTTTCATTATAAATTATAATCAATTGATAACATAGAACAAACAATTCTCAAGTGAAAAATTGACTATTTTAAGTAAAAGTCTATCTTATTTATGTAAATAAAATATTTAATATGGCAGGATGGTCGATGCCAGAGTCAAAAAATCATTTTATAGGTTTTTTACCTGAAGATAAAAGAAAAATTTTAGGTTTAACAGATGAGACAAGTTACCCTTTTCTACCAATTCTCATAAATTTTTCTGTTTTTTCTTTAAACATTATAAATGGTATAAAGAATAACTTTTCAAGCTATGCTTTCCTTTTTGATTTTGATGATAAAAAGATAGCTGAAACTCTCTTTTATCCTGGTTTTTCAGCCAAGATAGAGCAGATTGGAGCCTCTTTGGTCGATAGTTATAGATTTTTTAACACATCTATCTTAAGTTATATAAGTACCAGAAAAATTGAAGATAATGACTATATTTCATTTATTCCTTGTAATATAAACTATTTTTGGACGACTGATTTTGAAAAGTTAAACGAAAATTGCTACTTATTGAAATTTAACGAAAACGATTCTTTTGGTTTTATAATAAAGGTCAAATATTTAAAATTCATACTAGAAAAGGAGAAAATTGAACATTTTAATAAACTTATGGAATTTTTTCTAAGTAATATAAAACTAAATATCGATTTGAAAGAAGAATTTTCATTTAAGATAGCTAACCTAAAAGATTTTCTTGAATTTCACCTTCTTTTATTTGGAAACTTTGAATTAATCAGTTTTATAAATAAAATTTCTAATTATTTTGAGAAGATGGGAGAAACTGTTATATCCAAAGAAGCTGAAGTCATAAATTCTTATATAGGATATAATACAGTTATTAGAGGTAAAGTAGAGGATTCCATTATTTTTAATGATGTGATTATATTAAATGATACCCATATTCAAAATTCAATAATATTGCCAGGTAATGTTCTAGCAAAAGGTGTAAAAGTAAAAAATACAATCATTGGTTCAAACAAAAATTCGTTAAAAGATATTACCATTGGACCATCTACCAGAATTGGTTTTCCTTCCCATAGTAATTTGAAAAATGTTGTTTATGAAAATGAATTACCAGAAGGCTACACGTTAATAGGAAACAATATTTTACTTCCAGGCGGAATTAATATAGGCAAGAATTGTGTTTTGCGGGGGAATATCAATATTTTAGAATTAAAAAAAATGAAAACTTTAGTTGATGGAGGCACATTTGAACAGGATAGTAACATTTAAAGAGCCTTCATTAAAAAGAGATGACTTATTATCTGTTCTAGATGCATTGGCTAATAGAAAAATTTTTCCTAAAGAAATATATGAAAAAGCAATCGAAAATTTAAAGAATATACTTGACTCAAACAATATAATCCTTGTCTCTTCTAAATATGTAGCAATACAATTGATACTTCAAAATATAGAAAAAAGATACTCAAATCTTTATAGCTCAAATGATATAAATTACTTTTACTTCAATCAATTTTCTGGATTTTTCAATAATATTACTCCTCTTGATATAAACCAATATTCAATCAATTTTGATCCCCAACAATTAGATGAGTTGAATAAATCCATTCTATTTTTCTGTTATAATCTTGGTTATCCTGTTGATCTTCAATTTATATCAGAGATAGATATAATATCAATAGCTGACCTTTCTGGCTCTTTATTTTCAAAGTTTAATGGGAAACATTTGATGAACTATGTAGATTTTGCTATATGTTCCCTGAAAGATGAGGAAATAATTACATCAGGGGATGGGGCTTTAATATATATTAAGGACAGAAAAATTTACGAGAAAATTAATGAGTTTTGTTTAAATAACAATCTTTACCTTTCTGATTTTAATTGTTCTTTATTGTTAAGTCAGTTATCAAAGAAGGATAAAATAATAGAATCAAGGAAAAAAATATTTTTGAAAATTTTTGAAGAAACTAAGAAATATTTAAATGATTCTAATTGGTTTGATTCGAGAAAAATACTTGAAAAATGTGCATTAGAAGAGTTAGCTGAAAATTCAAGTTTCACTACTTTTACGGTAGATGCTAATGATATAAATATTGCAAATACAATAGCTCAGCAAATCGGGATAGAAATAGAACCAGCAATTAAAATCCCCCTATCATTAAAATTAAACCTAACTAAAAGCTACCCCATAACTGAAAAAGTTACTAAACATGCTATTTTCATACCATTTTACCCCATGCTAACAGAAAATGAGATAAATAAGATTTCCTATTTTATAAACAAATTATCCTCATATTGAAAAATTTGGATTCTGTATTATTTTATAAGAAATAAAAGATGTTGAATTTAAAAGAAAAAAATTAGATGATTGAACTAGAATTGGATGCCAAATTTAATAGCTTTATAAAACTTAGAGAAAATATTTTTTATTTTCTTGAAAGTAACAATGTTAAAAGTTCTATTATTTCTGAAATTTTGATTGTTGCTGAAGAGGTTTTTACAAATATTATTAGACATTCATATGGAGGCGAAAGTTCAAATTCTATATTTATAAAAATAAGTATCGAAGATGATCTTTTAATTTTAAGGTTTTTGGACTCTGGTAAAAGAGTTGATAATATTAATATTCCTGATTCACTTTCTGAAATAAAAGGTAAAGTTGGTGGTCTTGGATTATACTTAATAAAAAAGCTTTCTGATTCATATGTTTACTATAACGATGGCGATTGTAATATTAACGAAATAAGAAAAAAAATTAATTAAGATAAAAATAATAGAAAATAGAAAAAATTAAAATTATAGAAAAAATGAGAATAATTAAAAATAAAAGGAAGATTTTAGAACATTTATTATAGAATAGTCATTATAAAAATGGAGTATTTTATGAAGTATTTAATAGAAGAAAGAGAAAAAGTACTTATTATCTATTTTCAGGAAAAATTAGATATCAACTCAAGTCTGGAAATAGAAGAAGATCTTACAGAGAAACTTGAAAAAGATATTAAATATGTAGTTTTCGATTTCAAGAATACTCAGTATATCTCATCTTCAGGGATTCGAGTGATAGTCTCAACTCATAAGAAACTTGAAAAAAGGAATGGTGCTCTTTATGTCACCAATCTTTCAGAATCTGTAAAAGTAGTATTAAAGCTGGTTGAGTTGGATAAAATATTAAATATTGTTGAAAGTACAGAAATCGCTTTGCTAGAAATAGATGGCAGAAAATAAGAAAATTATTTTTTTTATTTACGAAAAAGATCATGAATCAATAGATTTTACGAAAAAGATTGAAGCCTCTACTAATAAAATTTCTGGTATTACAACCTTCTTTTATCCATTAAAAAGGGATAGCGTTGGGTTTCATTTTATAAAGGATAAACCAGATCTATTAGAAAACTATGATCTTGCAGTTTCTATTGGAGGTGATGGAACATTCTTATTCACTGTTTCTTACTTTTACGAGAAGAATATTCCATTTCTACCTATAAATAATGGTAGACTTGGTTTTTTAACTTGGAATTATCTTTCTGAACTAGAAAAAGAGTTAAATAGTTTTTTATCCGGTAACTTCATAGAGGATAAGAGGATGTTACTTCAGACAAATATAGATATAGAGCATTTGAATGAAAATAAAAAGTCTAAATTTTATAGTCTAAATGAAATAGCTGTATCTAAATTTGAATTTTCAACTCCATTAGAGGTACTTGTAAGATTGGATGGGGAAAAACTCTTACATTACTGGGGTGATGGAATAATAGTTGCGACTCCTACTGGTTCAACCGGTTATTCTTTATCTGCTGGTGGCCCTATAATCTGCCCAACTCTTGAATCAATAATTATTACCCCAATATGCCCCCATTCTTTTACAGTAAAACCTATTGTTATCAAGAGTAATCATGAGATTTCTATTACTGTATTAAACAAGAGAAAAATAACAATTACTGCAGATGGACAAAGGGGTGTATCTTTTATTGGAGGAGTAAAGCATTCTATAAATGTTAAAAAAGCGGAAAAACCTATCACAATAATTAGAGCTAAAAAAGTAACTTTTTTTGATATTATTTCAAAAAAACTTAGTTGGGGTTTATAAACTGTGTTAAAAAGAATTTATATAAAAAATTATGCATTAATCAAAGAGATTGAAGTTAATTTTGAAAATGGTCTTACGATAATCTCTGGCGAAACTGGAGCAGGTAAATCCATCTTAATAAATTCTCTTTATCTAGCTTTTGGTGAGCCAATTGATACTACCTTTTTATTAAATAAAGAAGAACCGATAATAGTTGAGGTTGATTTAGATAAAATAGATGAAGAGATCAAAGAGCAAGGGAAAGAGTTCGGACTAGATTTTACAAGGGACGAGATTACAATTCGAAGAATATACAATCCAAAAACAGGAAAAAACTCATACCTTATTGAAGATATTCCTGTTCCAAAAACCTATCTATCCGCAATATTTAAAAATTCCATTGAACTTGTTGGACAACATGAAAACTCAAGACTTTTAAATGTTTCTTCTCATATCGAACTATTGGATCTTTTTGCAAATATCAAGCAGGAAGTACAACAATTTTCAAACTATTACAATTTGTTAAAGAAAAAAGAGGAAGAACTTAATCTTTTAATAAAAACTAAAGATGAACAGACCAAAAGAATAGATTATTTAAATTATGCTATATCCGAGATAAATAAAATAAATCCAAAATTAGAAGAAGAAGATTTATACGAAGAAAGAAAAAAACTATCACATTCTGAAAAGATAGTTGCAAACCTTTCAGATGCATTATCCTATTTGAAAAGTCAAAATTCTGGATTAAACAAAATATTTCTATTAAAAAAATCTATTGATGAATTAATAACTTTCGATTCAACTTTATCTAAGATCTCTTCTAATTTTCAGGATGCCTATATTTTATTACAAGATACAGAACAAGAGATCGCTTCTTACCTAGAAAGACTGGATTTTTCGGAGGAGCATTTAAAATTTTTGGATGAAAGACTTGATCAACTTGAATTTTTAAAGAAAAAATATGGAAATTCTATAGAGCAAGTTTTAAATACAAAAAAACAGTATGAAGAAGAGCTTGCAAATTATGATTCTTTAGATGAAAAGATGGATAAACTTTCAAAAGAGATATCTAACTTAAAGCAAAAACTAGCCCATGACGCAATAACTATATCGCAAAAAAGAAGAGTATCAGCAAAGGAACTTGAACTTTTAGTTAATGAAAACTTGAAAAAAATAGGGATGGAAGCCTCGAGATTTGCAGTTTCGATGGATTACCAAATGGATGAGAACTCATACTGCAAAGTAAATGGAATTGGATACAAAGTCACCTCTAATGGTATTGATAATGTTGAGTTTGCTCTTTCTTCAAGTCCATCACTACCTGTAAAAAGTCTACGAAAAATAGCCTCAGGTGGTGAAATATCTAGAATCATGCTTGCAATTAAAAAGGCATTAATAGAATATGAGCAAGCAAGCACCATAATTTTTGATGAGATCGATACTGGGATAGGTGGTAAAACCGCAGATCTTGTTGGAAATGAGATTTCCTTGATAGCAAATGATAGACAAATAATCTGTATAACCCATCTTCCACAGATTGCATCCTATGGGGACCATCATTTTAATGTAGTTAAAAACATAGCTTCAAAAGATGTCTATGTGACTATCCATAAACTTAGTAACGAACAAAGGATTTCAGAAATAGCAAGAATGCTCAGTGGACAACCTGATTCTGAGGTCGCATTAGAACATGCAAAAGAGCTTTTGAACCAAAAAAAATAAAAAAAACAGTACCTAGATTAAAAATAAAATGAAAAAATAAAAAGAAGTAAAAAATTTTCGCAGGATTAAATTCAATGAAAAAAAATATTACTATATTTATATCAGTACTATTAATTCTTATCTTTGTTCTTCAAATATCTGCCCAAGATCCAAAATCCCTTTTTATCCAAGCAATAAAAAAGCAACAGGCAATGTTTCCTAAATCCTTCAGTTGCAATATCGCTTCAACTATTTTTACAGATTTTCTGAGCCAACTTCCACCAGATGCTTTTTCAAAACAATTGAAAGATATTGTCATAATTTTGAAAGTTGAAAATGGAAAAGTAAATATAAATATAGATGGAATAAAACCAGAATATATAGATTTTGCTCTATCATATTTTAATATCTATACCGAACTTTTATCCTACATTTTTATTTCAGAGGAAGAACTTAATAAGCAATTTGAAAATTATACGATTTCTCAAGATAAAAATGTTTTTATCCTGAAAGATGATGCCCAACTTGTCTCATATAACTTCGTATTTGTAAATAATCTAATTTATCAGGTCTCATTCTTCCAAGATAATAGTAAGAAGATGGATATAAATATTCAGTACTTTACTTATAAAAACTATCAACTTGTCAAATCTATAAATATAACAAACTTCGATGATAAGGGAAATAAAAAGGAGAATATAGTCATAAATTTCTCTAAATATCAGTTTTAATGAATAGATCGATATATAATTTTTTCGATTTAATTAAATTAAAATTGTTTTATAAATAATCGAACTTTTTTCGAATTTTCTATATTATAACAAAACCCACTTTATTCTCTAATAAAACTCACCATATTTATTTAATTATGTATTTTAATGTAATTCATTAAATTCTATTGATAATCAAATGAAAGCAAGTCATTAAAAATTCAGTCAATATTAAAATTTCAGTCAATAATGTATAATAATCTTTTAAGTTTTAATCTATCATCTTCTTTTGCCGCAGACCACCCCACCACCCACCCATAAATTAATTTATTAAATAAATATTGAAACAAATTAAATAGTTAATAAATTGAAAAAAAAAATAAGAAATTATTTATAAGAAATTATTTAATAAAAATTATGCTAATAGTTTTAAGAATTTATCTTTCGAATCAATTTTCTATTGAAGAACATTTGAATGAAATTTTAACATCCCTCAAAATATATCAATATAAAATAATAAAAAGGTCCATAGATGCTAGAAATAAAGCAAAAATAATAATTGAATATAGACTTCTTTTAAATGAAAAAGATGGGATCAATATCTTAAATTTAGATGAAGGGAAAAAGAAAAATCTTTTGATTCAATCAATAAAAAGCATTGAGAAGATTGATTATAGTTATGAAGAATACAATTTTAATGACGTATTATTTATTAAAAATAAAATAAAAAGAAGAGAAAGAGAAGTTAAAAAAGAAAAGGAAGAAAGAGCAGTTAAAGTAGAAGAAGTAGATAAGTTAAATAGAATAAATTATCAAAATCTTCAAAAAAGCAAAAATAGACCAGTAATTGTTGGTTTTGGACCAGCTGGAATCTTTGCTACTTTCGCTTTTTTAGAAAATAATATCTCGCCAATCATAATAGAGATGGGAGAGAAAGTCGAGGATAGAAGCAAAACTATTGAAAATTATATCAAAACTAAAAAATTCAATAAACACTCCAACATAAATTTCGGAGAAGGTGGTGCTGGGACATACTCTGATGGAAAGTTATATACAAGAAGTAGAGATGAAGTAAATGCAAAGATTTATTCTACATTCTGTAATTTTGGAGCCCCATCAACAATTCTATACGATGCTTATCCTCATATAGGAAGTGACAATCTTATAAAGGTAGTATCGAATATAAGAAATTATTTTGAAGAAGAAGGAGTCGAATTTTATTTCAATACAAAACTAATAGATATTGAAGAAAACTTTGAAAAAAGTCATGAAGGAAGGTGGAGATTAAAATTTTTAAATTTTGGACAAAGTAAAATAAAAGACTTAAAAAGTGTATATAATTTAAAGAATTATAAAATAAAAATAGATGAAAATGTAAAATATGAAAGTGAAGATGAAAAGAATATTTTTGAAATCAACTCAGATATAGTTCTTATAGCTAGTGGACATAGTTGTAAGGATATCTATAAGGTCCTATATAAACTTGGTGCTAAACTTGAACCAAAACCATTTGCTTTAGGATTTCGTGTCGAGCATCCAAGAGTACTAATCGATAAAAATCAGTATGGCAAATTTCATCGATTCTTGCCTTCGGCAAACTATAAGCTTCTATTTAAAGGAAAAACATCAAACATTTATTCTTTTTGTATGTGTCCAGGTGGGGTAGTTCTTCCTTCAAATAGTGAAGAAGAAGAAATTGTTACAAATGGTGCATCAAAATATTTAAGAGATGGACAAAATTCAAATGCGGCTATTGTCTGCTCAATTAGTAATCAACAAGCAAAACAATTTATAGAAGAATTTAATAATAATTTTTTAATTCGACTTAAAAGTTTTGCACCAATAAAAAAATCTTTAAGTTTCGAAGTAGGTCTTGTTTCAAAGAATCTCATTAAACTAAATCTTGATTCAAATCAAATAAGTATTGAAATTGAAAATAATATATCGGAAAACCAAAATAATTTTATAAAAGCGATGAAAGAAAGTATTGGTAAAATAAATTGTTTTGATTGGGAGATAAATCTTATTACCCAGCAGATTTTTGAAAAACTAGCTTTTCTATTTGGAGAGAAGAATTTTTCAGCTCCTTTTGAAAATATTTCAGATTTTTTTATGAAAAATACCAAAGATGATGAAAGAATAGATGATGGTTTCTACTACGATGAAAAAAACAATCCAAAGATTCCGACTACATACCCTTTTGGTTTATATAAAGCAAAACTTCTAAAGCTTTTCCCTTTAAATATCGAGGATGATTTTAAAGCTGCTTTTAAGTATTTTGATAAGATAATAAATGGATATATCGAACATGGGATTGCTGTTGGTTATGAAACAAGAACTTCTTCTGTTATAAAAGTCTTAAGAAACTCTGAAGGTGAAGTTTTAGAAGGTATTTATATGATAGGAGAAGGTTCTGGATATTGTGGTGGTATAACTACATCCGCGGTTGATGGCTATAAAATAGCAAGCATCCTTGCAAAAAAATTGTAATAGTTTAAATTTTTCTTGCTGCACCCGTAGCTCAAGTGGATAGAGCATCAGATTGCGGATCTGAGGGCTGGGTGTTCGACTCACCCCGGGTGCGAAGATCTTTTAAATATTTCATAAAAAATAGTGAGATCAATACTACAACTGCCCCAATTATAAATACAACTTCATATCCCATCTTTACCCATAAAACACCACCTAAAAATGGCATAATTACTGCTGCTATATGATTCATAGTTACACCTATCGACAATGTTGGTCTTAGTTCATTTTTTGGTGCTATTTTGTTTATATATGAAGTAAGACTTATGCTTCCAAGATAAAAAATATTATCCAATGTGTAACACACTATTAAAAGTATTAGATTATGGATAAATGCATAACCTATAAAGACAAAAAAGGAAAGAAAGTAACTTATGAAAAGTACCTTTTTCTCAGAGTACCTATCTATCATCTTACCTATGGTAGGACCAACAATTATAACTGCGAAAGCATTTATTAATAGCAAAATTGCAGTTAATCTAACAGAGATATGGTATGCTTTTACAAGAACAAAGATTGCGAAAGTAATAAAAATTTGCTTTCTGCATCCTTCTAAAAAGGTTAGTAAATAGTATATCCAATACCTTTTTTTCAATACAATTTTTGGCTTTTCTTTAATACCAACAGTCTTTGGCAAGGAAAGATAAAAAATAGATGCTATCAAAAGGGCAATAGAGGATGCTATAAAAATATAAGAGTAAGGAAGATACTTACCAAATAGGATAATAAAACCCATTGCAAAAAATTGTCCAACAAAGCTGAACCTTTGGACAAGACCAAGCATTTTTCCTTCATGATTTACTTTAGCAAGGTAAAGAGCGATAGCATTTGAAAGTGGAAGATGAATATGAAGACCTAGACTTGCGAAAAATCCTATTAAAAGTAATTGGTTCCATTTATTGACAAAACCATAAAAAAAATAACCAATTGCCATTATTAGTGTTGAGATTGCTGCAATATATTGCTCCTGCCATATCATTAAAAGTGAGACAAAAAATACCGCAATGATTCCAGGGCTTTCTCTAATAGATTCATAAATTCCCAATTGGGAAGGAAGTATGTTGAGTTTTTCAACAGCAAAATTATTAAAAATCCCGGTTTGCAATGTAGAACCTATATAAGTAAATAAAATCGCTGAAAAAAACAGATAGATAGATAAATTCTTATCCTTTTTGATCTTCATAGATGGAGAATATATAATGAATGAATTAAATAAAGTCTTTTTATTTTTAGTAATATTAGTTGTATTATAATAGTTAATTGTATTGTCTTAGTTAATTTTATTTTATTAGTTAGATTATTATATAATAACATCTTAAATTAAAAAAATAAAATCCCAGCAATTTATAATTTATTCCAGATTATTATGTAATATTAAGATAAAAGTGAAAGTATTTTTTTTATAACTTCTTCTTTTTCCAGATTATTATGTAATATTAAGATAAAAGCCCCTTATATAAAGGGGCTTGCTAAGTAGATTAATATTTTTTAAATTTCGAAATATTAAAAAAAAAATTCTAATAAGTTATTAAATAATATTTATCTAAGATGTAAACCATTTACCTGAAAATGTTATTGACCAACTAGAATCATTAACTACAAAGTCGTTAACATATGATAGAAAGCTACCACTTAAATTAAAGTCATAAACTCCATCATGATCTTCATCTTTAACTGTAAAAGTCAATGTATATTTAGCATCAAAAACTACATCTTGAGTCTTTCCATCTTTAGTAACTTCAAAAGAGCCATATAAAATAATGGTTGCTTCGAAGTGATCTGAACTAAATGTTGAATCTACAGCACAGTATAGAGTTCCATTTACAGTATATCTGGCATCTTCATAGGAAATCTCGGAGTTGCTAAATTCAATTTTAGTATAAGTAAAATAATCGTTTAATTCACTACCAAAATGCGAATTGCTAAAGTTCGAAATATTAGATGTTCCAGGTGTCACTGTCTTATCAGATTTTGAAATACCAAATTTGTTATAAGCTTCATCACCAATGAAAAATGCTTTAATCATAGCATTTGAAAAATTTTTGGCATCTTGTGTTGAAGATATAGGTTGGCAGCTAAACATAGTCATAAAAAGAAAGAAAACAAATAAAAATATTAAAATTTTCTTGAAGAAAAAGCTTTTCATATATTCCTCCAAATTAATTACTATATATATTTATAGCATAAAATAAAATTTTTCAAAAAATTCTTTAAATTTTTTAAATTTCTTTAATTATATAGATAGATAAGGAGAGGTGCGAGAGTGGTTGAATCGGCCGGTCTCGAAAACCGGTATACCTTAATTGGTATCAAGGGTTCGAATCCCTTCCTCTCCGTATTTTACATAAATTAAAACATGAATTTTTGACTTCATTTACAAAAATCACAAAATTAAGTATTTGAAATTTTTTATTTTATGCCAAACAAATTAATTATTTACTAATTTGAATTTTGATAATTTTCTTATATGATTATTATACAAAATCAAACCGATATTAATCTTAGAGGATTTATAAACTATGGCACAAACTAATCAAAAAGTAGATCAGTTTTTGGATCATCTTTTAAGTCTTCCTCCAATAAAAAAAGATTGTCCTATTGGAGCTGAACAACAGATTATAACATTTATCAAGACAAATCTTCCAAAACTAGAAGTCTCTTTTACAAAACCAGAATTTTTCCCCGATTTACCACCGAAAGAGACAATAGCATATATACTTTCTACTTTACAAAAAAGGGTGGTTGATCAGTCTATAAATTTTTTTAAGAGGATAATAACCTCTGAAATAGATTTCTCAATATTAAGAAAGGTAAGAAAAAGACCAATAGATGAAGATAAAATAAAAGAAAAGATGATTAATTTAATAACAGAAATGATTTCTGATCCAATCTGTCGTTCACAGATGAAACCAGTCTTTTATATTTTGGAACAAAAATATATAAATAAGGTAGTGGATCTGCTTTTTGAAAGGAAAGCCTTTACATATAATGAACTTGTTAGAGTTCAAAAATGCTATATTGAAGCTCCAGAATATGTAAGTTATTTAAAGATATTGCTTTTGCTATCACAATTTGTTAATTATCCACCTGAAAATAAAAAGATCTTTATAAATGCCTCGACAAATGAAGAAAAAGTACAGATATGCAACAATAGTGCAAAAACTTTAGTTAGGAAGATACCAGAAATAGATATAATCGAATGTAAATTAGCCGTCGATTCAAATTTACCTGAAAATTTAATAGAAATTTGGCAGGCAAGTTCAAGATTACTTTTCATTTTGTTACACAGGTTTAATGAATATGAGCCAGGATTAAAGGCTGAAAAAGGTGCCGAAACGCCAGATAAAAGCTGGTATGGAGTAGCAAGAAAAATCGCAAAGGATTTTGGCTATAGTAAGGGAATTGTCGATGAATTATACCTTATAGCAAATGAAATAAGATAAATAAAGCTTGGGGAATAAAAATGAGTAAGAAGAATAAAAGCAATATTCTACTTAAGATACTTGAAGGTTTTATAAATTTAGTGATATTTATAAGCATTTTACAGATTTTATTTGAAGACATAGCAATAATAAAAGGTTTTGACCCAAAGCTTAAGATAATATTAATGTTTATTGGTTTTGGCATTGACCTTATATTTACAATAGAATTCATCGCAAGATCCATTTTATCTACAAAAAATAGGGGTTTTATTGCTTATTTTTTCTATCAATATGGCTGGATAGATTTCTTATGTAGCATCCCACTTCTTATTATGAACTCTCTTCCTTCTTTTATTTTATTTTTAACAACAAAGACTTTATATAAAAGTACTGTTGGTTTTATTAAGATTATAAGAATAATAAGAGCCATAAGAATAACAAGGATTCTAAGGATACTAAGAGTACTTAAGATCCTAAAAAACCTTCAAAATGCAAATAGTAAGATGGCTCAGAATCATTTATCTCAAATACTAGTAATATTTATCTTTACACTTTTAATTTCTTTGATTGGATATTCCTTTATTTCGGATTTTTCAGTTAATAAAATGATTGAAAAGCAAGTACAGACCTATCAATTAGTCTTTTTAGGATACAATCAGATAATAAATGATTTTCATGTGAACTCTAAATATGATGAATTGCATAATTTTTTATCAAAAATAAAGAGTAGTTTTTTAGTAGATCCAAAAGTTTTAAGTGTTGAAATGATAAATCTTCCATCTCAATTTAAGTTACAAGATAACTTATTATATAAGATAGATAATTTTGACCATATTATAAATAATTTTTCAAATTACCAATTGGATATTGGTTTTTTTAGGCTTATTTTCTCTACTCAATATTTTGAAAATTTAAAAACTAGCGTGGAACTTTTAATCTTTATTTCAATCATTTTAGGCTCCATTCTCTTTATATTTATTTACTTAAGGAGTTTTGTCACGCGAATAAGTGATATTATTTACATAATATTTAAAGGTATAAAACATAAAGATTACTTTTTAATGGTTAAGATTCCAGAAAATTATAAGGATGAAGAGATCTTTGAATTTGCTAAATTTTACAATGATATTTATCTTCCAGCTAAAAGAAAACAATATCAAAAAACCGAACAAACTTCCAAGATATCTATTGATGATCTTATGAATATGGATTTATAGTTAAATATTAAATTCATCTGGAAATGGTTTTAATCTTCCATTATCATTTAAGTCACGTACGAGAGTTTTTTCAAAAGAAGCATGATCCGTGTATCCTCTTTTTTCCCAATAACCACTTTTATAAATATCTGTAAATTCTATTTTGACTATGCTTTTTGCGGATTTATAACCCCAAAGATATGGTACTAAAAGTCTTATCGGCCCTCCATAGTCTTCAGTTAAATCAAATCCATTAAATTTATATGCTAAAATAGTCCTTTCCTTAAATGCAATATTTATATCTATAGTGGTGTCATAGATATTTCTATATGATATGGCTCTTAAAAATTTTGCCTCTTTTTTCATATTGACGATTTTAGCTATCTCTGAAATGGATATGCCAGTCCAATCTCCTTCAATAGACCATCTTGTAACACTTGTAAGCCTTGTTTTAACTGTTTTTGAAGGTAAATTCATTAATTGTGACCAACTTAAAATAGTAGGTTTTTCAACTAGACCAGTTACCTCTATTTCCCAATTTTCTTTATTTAATATCCCTGGATGCCCCTCTGCCCAAAATATTGGAGTACCATAATCTGTTAAATATTTCATTTTTGTTCCTCTTTTATTTAGTATTTAAATTATTCTTTTTAAATTTTTTTAAAAATTTTTTTAATATTTTTGACCTAAATATTTGTCTTTAGTTTAGTCTTTAATCCTTTATAATTTAATTAATTTTTACAATAAAGAAAAGTTGGAAATGATGAAATAAAGGAATTTTTAATTGATTTTAATAAAAATGTCATTATTATGACCCTGTAATAAATACTTATAAGTTTCAAAAAGGAAAAAAATGGATAAAAAGATTATTTTTAATGGTAAAATGGATTTAAAGGATTTTACTAAACTTTTCAATTATCAGACAGGTTCAAAACTCATCTTTATTATACCTATTTATTTTGCCATCTTTATTGGACTTCTTCTATTATTGAAAATCTATAAAAATTTTAATCTATCCATTTTAAAGATTACTCTTCTTTCTTTTACTGGATCCATAATTTTTGTATCTGTCTATGTCTTTCTTTTATATTCAAGACTTAAAAAGGAGTTTATGGAGGATTTATCCAATATAAAAGAGCAGCAGTACGTTATAGATGAAGATAGAATATCGATTTTAGTCGAAGGTAGAAGAACAGAAATACTCTATAAAGATTTGAAAAAGATAAAAGAATCAAAAGATTTCTTTATATTAAATCACAAAGCAGATGTCATGATTGCTATACCAAAAAGATTTATAGATAATAAAGATATTTGTCAAATTAAAGAAATATTTAAAAAACTAGCCCTAAACCCCAAACAAAATGGTTTGAAGTAAAACTTGCATCTATCTCACCTTCTTGTCCATTATCGAAATGCATGCCATAAAGCCAAGTAAAAGTAAATTTATATTCAAAGTAGAATTCTAAATGTCTTAAGAATTGAAGTCTAAAACCTAAATTAATCCCTCCACCAAAATTACCAAACTCTAACTGATATGAATATGCTTGCCTTTCTTCAGTTTCAGCAAGTTTTAATTCAGGATGGGGGATACATATTCCAAAGGAGAGACTTACATAAGGCTGCAAAATCCCAGACTTTATTTTTTCAGTTTGAAAAAGCATTAATCTATAAACCAAAGAAAATGATAGATGATTTACTCCGTGAGACACATTGAAATAGGTTATATAGTTGCTAATAATATCATAGGTATCTATTGAATTACCATCCCCATCAGTTCCAGTTATATGGACATTTTGAAGGGAACCACCTGGGAGAAATACTTTAAAATGTATAAATTCAATACCCCACCCAATATTTGGTGAACTTTTAAAGAAATGATAAAATCTTATTCCATAGTATGGTTCGGTGAATGCTTTAACTGCTCCAACAATATCTCCACTAAAAAGATTATCTATAAAGGCATTTGGTATGATTGAATTATCTGGGAAAAAAGAATAATCATACATTATAACATCGTGAAATGTATAATCAAAATAACCTGGATATCCTATTCTAATTTGAGCAATTACAGGAGATGAAAGACCTCTATTGTATTCAAAATAATTGAGTTGGATATCATGACTGGCAGAAGAAGGAGCGATTGATATCATTGAAAAGGCAGTATAAAATATTGCAAATAAAATTTGTCCCATAAAAAATATCCTTAGATTAGAATTTTTTATTAGTTTCTAATTAGCAAAAATTATTACTAACATATTATCTATTACAATATCATACATTACAATCAAATCATAGATATATTATCAATAACAATCTATATATAAAGGTATCTAATCTTAATTTTTTGCTATAAAAATATTATATCCTTTTGTTCTTTTTTTTTCTTTAAATTTTTTTCCACATATAGTTTTTCTTTAGTATTAGGGTCTTTCTCAAGATAATACTGTAATGCAGCATAGGTAAGTGGAAGTGGGGTAAAAACCTGAACTTGACTATTTTCAATAAAATCATATTTATCAAGTTTATTTTTCATATTAGCCATATCCTCCATCTTACATCCAGGATATGCAGCTATAAGGTAAAAACTTATATATTTACTATATCTACTTTTATTATCTTTTTTTTCATTATCGAGAATACTTTTATAAAAATCCAAAAATTTTCCAAGTAAATTGAATGGTGGTTTACCCATTAGTTTTAATACTTTATCTTCGGTATGTTCTGGAGCTACTTTAAATTGTCCACTTGTAAAATCTTTGATAAAATGTCTTAAAAAACTTTTACCATTTTTTTTATCTAAAAGTATTAAATCATACCTTATACCTGAGGCGACAAAGACCTTTTTGATAAAGGGAAGTTTCTTGATTTTACTCAAAAGATTTAAATAATTAATATGGTCAATCTGCAAGAATTCACAAGGAGAAGGGAAAAGGCAGCTTTGTCTACTACAACTTCCAGCGAAATCAAATTTCTTGCATTTTACTTCAAACATGTTTGCAGTAGGTCCACCAACATCCCTTATAACTCCTTTAAAATATTTTAATTTTGTAAAACCAATTATTTCTTTTGTAATAGATTCAATAGAGCGAGAGACAACTTTTTTCCCTTGATGTATGGCTATGCTGCAAAAGTTACAACCTCCAAAGCAACCTCTATGACTTGTTATAGAGAAAGGGATCGTATCAAGGGCTAAGATTACACCTTTTTTTTTCAATAGAGGATGGGCATCATGATTAAAACCAAGCTCATATATCTGATCAAGTTCTTTTTGATTAAGCTGTTTCATGGGAGGGTTATGTATTAAGAATCTATCATTGTGCCTTTGAACAAGGGGCTTTAGCTTATCTTTTAAATCAATTTCTGATTTATTAATATAGTCAAAAAATATTAACTGACTTTTGGCAAATAAATCTTTGTCCTTAATGACCTCTTCAAATGATGGAAGTTCAATATAATCTTTTGGTTTTTGCTTATCTATATAGCAAATACCATTTATTTTAGAGATCTTTTCTATAAATCTTTCATCGAAATTCTTTTTTGATTTTTCTTTTTGCTCTTTTAAGTGTTTTTCCGTTTCATTATCAACATAGTTATCTTGAATCTCATTTAAAAGATCGGCAACCTGTAAAATCGCTTTCTCAGCCATTCCATATATCAGAAGATCTGCTTTTGAATCAAATAAAATGCTTCTTCTTATCTTATCATCCCAAAAGTCATAATGAGCAATCCTTCTTGTACTTGCTTCAACCCCACCAATTATTATAGGGACAGTATTTTTAAATGCCCTTTTTATGAGATTGGTATATACTATTGTTGCTCTATCAGGTCTTTTGTTATTGATACCACCAGGAGTTAAATCATCAGATCTTCTTTTTTTCAAAAGAGCAGTATAATTTGCAAGCATTGAATCTATGTTACCAGCAGTAACTGCCCAAAATAATCTTGGTTCTCCAAGTCTTGAAATATCTTTTAAGTCATTTAAATCAGGTTGAGGTATGATTCCGACTCTATAACCTTTTGATTCAAGTAGCCTTGATAAAAGGGCAACACCTATAAATGGAGAATCGATATAAGTATCGCCAGTTACAAAGATTATATCACATTTATTAAAACCAAATTTTATACATTCATCCAATGTTATAGGTGTAAATGGATATGGGTGATCTACCATTTGTTAACCAATAGTTAAACTTATTTTAATTTTTCTAATTCTTAAGCGAAATATACTTTAAATTCTCTTTTAATGCATTAATAAAGGCACTATTTGCCTCAAAATCACCATAGGTAATCCTAATAGCCTGTTCATAGCCAAATTGTTTGGTTGGACGGACAACTATTCCCAGATTGAGTAAATTTTGGGTTATAGTTTCAACATCTTGAGTTTTAATGAAAACGAAATTTCCAAAACCTTTAACATAATCTATATTCATTTTATCAAGTTCATCATATACAAATCTTTTTGCTTCTTTTACAAGATTGATAGTATTATTTACAAATTCATCATCATCAAGACTTGCTATGGCTGCTTGTTCAGTAAGAGAACTAATAGTAAAAGGTTTGAGAACCTTTAAAAGACTATCTATTATCTGCTTTTTTGCAAAAGCATAACCAACTCTCATTCCTGCAAGGGCATATATCTTTGAAAAAGTCCTAATTAAGACAATATTTTTTTCATTTATCCTTGGAATGAGATTTCCATAATGTTCTTTGCTATCGTTAAACTCTATATAGGCTTCATCAAGGCATAGTATTTGATCATCTCTCAAATTTGTAAGCAATCTTTCGAGTTGATTTTTGGTTATTATTGTTCCTGTAGGATTATTCGGTGATACTACGACAATAATCTTTGTTTTTGGTTTATTTTTTGCAATAATCTCATCTATATTGTATGTGAAATCTTCATTCAAATCATAGGATTCAATATTTAAATTCATAAATTTAGCAAGAACCTTATATAGCATGAAAGAAGGGTTTGGCATTAAGATAGTTTCATCAAGTTCAACAAATGCCGTATAAAGCATAGAAATTATTTCAGAAGAACCTGCACCTATAATTATATTTTCTTGAGGAAGTTCAAACTTTTTTGAAAGTTTTTCTTTTAATGAACTACAAATAGTATCAGGGTATAGATGAATATCTTTTGAATAGTTGATAATAGCTTCAATCGCCTTTTTAGATGGTCCAAGGTAATTTTCGTTTGAAGCCAACGGATAAATTTTTTTAATATTTTTTTCCTTAAGTAAATCTTCAGGTGGCCTTCCAGACTTATAGGTAAAGGCAGATTCAAGATGTTTTCTTTCAAGCATCTACTACTCCTTTTCTATATTTGTGATACCATTTTGATATATTCTTTATATATCTTATCGAAATTTGTACTTTCAATTATTTCAACCCTTTTTTCATTGAAATAATTAATAGCGAAATCCTTTTGATTCATTATGAAATATATTGATGGTAAAATCGATGGTTTAAGTTTTTCAAAAATCTCAAAGGATAAAGTGGATATTTTAAACCTAAAATCGAAAATAGGTTTAAAAAGGGTAGAAATATCATAAAATGTAAGAAAATTCATAAATAAATTTTTATTTTGAATTAAAAAAAGATCCTCTGGGAAATATAGCCATATAAAAGTTTTACCTAAAATTTCATATTTAGTCTTTATTGAAAAAGGGAGGATTATTTCCATCTGATTTTTTCTGCATCTTTCTATAAGTTTCTTCTGGAAAAGATCGTTTTCAAAGTCAAATTTAGAGAAAACAAGAAGTAATCCAAACCTTGAAATATAGTGACTTATTAGATCGCATGGCATCTTTTCTTCAATTATTTTGATAAGATTAACTTTTTTAAACTTACTTTCCTTTGTAATTGATAGAATTGCCGGTTTGATTGTACTATTTAATAAAATTTTTATTTTTTCAATTTCAAACTTCTTTTTGAATTCATTGTAATCTAATGAAGTAACATGGATAAAGGAAGAATAGCTTTTTTTTACATCTATAATATAAAACTGATCTATCATTCCAAGATCGGAAACTTGTGTACTTGTGGAAAAATCAAAACAAGACTTTTCACTTACAAAGGCAAGTTTCCCTTCAAAGCAAATTATCTCAGATATACATATATCCTGATCATAATACGAAATCATCTGTTATTAGATACTCTCTTTCACAATATTTGCAACGATATTGTTTTTTATTCTCATCAACAAGGTAAAATTCTGTTTCCATTTCTTCCTTATTACATATACAATTTGGATTTTTACATTTTATAAGGTTTCTTAAAATTGTTGGTATACTTATTTTCCTTTTTTCGACAACCTTAGAATCCTTGATGATGTTTATTGTTGCTCCAGGTGCTAAAAGGGCAAGTTTATCAGTTTCATCTTTTGCTAGGATCTTGTTCTCATATTTTATTAAATCTTTTTTCCCAAGTTTTGATGAGTCGAGATTCATACCAATGGCTATAAAATCCTTAGAGTTGGTACCAATGATCTTTAAAACATTGATAGCACTTCCCCCTGGTAGATGATCGATGACTGTTCCATTTTCTATTCTATAAACTTTATAAATATCTTTCATAAATACCCCTTAATTCATAAAATTTACTCTGTTTTCATATTTCTATTTTTTTTTATATTTCTATTTTTAGTTTATATTTCCAGCAATAATGCCCAAAAGTGCTGCCCTTGTATAAACTCCATTTTTTGCTTGATAAAAATATTTAGCTCTTGGATCGGTATCTATAGATGAATGTATTTCATTTACTCTTGGAAGTGGATGTAGAATTATTGTGTCTTTAGAAAGAGAATCTATGTTTTTAGTTGAAATTTCATATGAACCAGCGACCTTTTCATATTCAACTGGATCAGCAAATCTTTCTCTTTGAATTCTTGTACAATAAAGGACATCCAATTCTTTACCGATTTGAGTAAAATCTTCGGTTATATGATATTTTATTTTTTTTGAATCAAGGTAATCGATATAATATGAAGGAAGTTGTAAAATTGAAGGGCTTATGAGATATAGTTCGACATTGTAATAAGAAAGTGCCATTGCGAGGGAATGTATAGTTCTTCCAAATCTTAAATCTCCCATAAGTCCAATTTTCAAGTTTTCTATTCCACCTTTAAGTTCATAGATTGTAAAAAGATCTAAAAAAGTTTGTGTAGGATGTTGGTTAGCTCCATCACCAGCATTTATAACAGGGGCATTAGCGACCTCAGCAGCCCTTCTCGCCGCACCTTCTATGCTATGACGCATCACAATGATATTTGCATATTGATCTATAGTTTTAATGGTATCTGAAAGGCTCTCTCCTTTTGCAGTTGATGATGTGGCAGCAGAAGAAAAACCGATCATTGATGCCCCAGTCATAGCTATGGCAGTATCAAAAGATAATTTTGTCCTGGTAGAAGGTTCAAAAAAAAGGGAAGCGACAATCATTCCTTTGCAAGAATTTTGCCACTTCCCTTCCTTAACTTCTTTTGTCTTTTTAAGAAGAAAATCTAAGAAATCTCGATCCAGATCCCGAAGCGAGATAACATCCATTCCTTTATACTTCATGTATTTCTCCAAATATATTTTACAAATAAAATAGTAAAAATTGATATTGTCAATAATATTTGCAATTTTATAATTAATTTGCATTTTATCTATTGGAGGAATTATGATTAAATTAAATGGAAAACTTACTTTTGAAGATTATAAGAAGATAGTATATGATGGGGAAAAATGCGAAATAGATGGAAATCTACTTTTAAAAATAGATGAAAATAGAAAAATAGTAGATGAAATAGTGAAATCAAAAAAAGTAGTATATGGTATAAATACTGGATTTGGAGTACTTGCAAATACTACAATTTCACAAGAAAATTTAGAAAACTTACAGTACAATTTAATTCGTTCTCATTCTGTCGGATATGGAAATCCAGCCCCCTACTTTATTACAAGAGGAACTATTTTATTAAGGTTAAATTCCCTTTTACAAGCTGTTTCTGGCATAAAAAGGAAATCTATAGAGATTCTTTGTGAAGCATTAAACAAAGAGTTCTATCCTTATGTTCCAGAAAAAGGATCACTTGGTGCATCAGGGGATTTGGCTCCACTTTCTCATATAATATTGGCTCTTATAGGGGAAGGAGAGTGCATAGTTGATGGGAAGAGAAAACAATCAATTGAAGTTTTAAAAGAAAAAAAAATCGAACCGTTAAAACTTTCGGCGAAGGAAGGTCTAGCTCTTATAAACGGAACCCCTTATATGACAGCTTGGTATTTAAATGCTATTTTTGAAGCAGAAAAACTTCTTTTCTGGGCTAATTTTTGTGCTGGTTTTTCCATAGAGAACTTAAATGCGACTTTAACACCTTTCAAGATGGAGATAAGTTATGTTAGACCACATAAAGGGCAGATTGATGTTTCAAAAATCATCTTCAACCTTTTCAAAGACTCACCAAGAATAATATCCCATAAGAATTGTTCGAAGGTTCAAGATGCATACTCTTTAAGATGTACTCCACAGGTTCATGGAGCTGTTTTAAATGCTATTTATGATTGCGTGAATGTTGCAAAGGTAGAGATGAATTCGGCAACAGATAATCCTCTTATTTTTTCAGAAGATAAGATATATTCTCAGGGTAATTTTCATGGTGAAATTCTTGCACTTTATGCAGATTTTCTTACTATTGCATTGAGTGAACTTGCCTCTATTTCAGAAAGAAGAATTGAAAGGCTTTTAAATCCAACCCTTTCAGGTTTACCTGGTTTTTTGGCAGATGATGCTGGACTTCAATCTGGACTTATGATAACACAATATACCGCAGCAGCGCTTGTCTCTGAAAATAAAGTTTTGTCACATCCTGCTTCTGTTGACTCCATCCCTGTTTCTGCGAATCAGGAAGATCATGTTTCTATGGGAGCAAATGCAGTTCTTAAACTAAATAAAGTCATAGAAAATATTTACAATGTCCTCGCGATAGAGCTTCTGTCTAACATTTTTGCAAAAAGATTTTATGAGGAAGATTATGCAAGTATAACAAAATTTATAGTTAATTATATAAATAAAGAAATTAACTTTGAATATAAGGATCACCCTTTTTATAAAGATATAGAAAAAATTGTTGTTATAATGAAAGATGATACATTTTTTACAAAAGTTAAAAATGAATTTGAAATTAACCTAATTTAATGTTTTTTGAGATTTGACATTTTTTGAGAATAGATAAAAAATAATAGAAAGGACTTTTAAAAATATGAAAAACGTTGTAATAGTTCCATCAAGACTTGCATCTACTCGTTTACCAGAAAAACCTCTTGCACTTTTGCATGGAAAGGAACTGATAAGATGGATCTTTGATAACTTAAAAAACTCAAAAAGGTATGATCTATACTTTGCTGTAGATTGTGAAAAATTGATAAAATTTTGCGAAAAGTATTCAATCCCCGCGATTTATACAGATCCACTTTTACCATCAGGGACAGATAGGGTTTATGCTGGATATTGTAAGTTAAATAAAAATTATGATTTTATCATAAATGCTCAAGGCGATGAACCTTGTATGAAAGCCGAATATATTGAATCTTTCATAGAATTTGTTTCAAAATATAATAAAAAGATATTTAAATCATCTATCTTTACTATAGCCAAAGAAAGTGATGATATCGATTCTTTTAATAATTCATCTCATGTTAAAGCAGTTTGTACAATAGACAACTCAGCACTTTATTTTTCAAGAAGTCAGATTCCTTATCCAAGAGACAAGGAGCAAAAGATAAAGTTTTTAAAACATTTTGGAATATATGGTTATTCCCCAGATGCTTTAAAGAAATTTGTAAACTTAAAACCTTCATTTTTGGAGCAGATGGAAAAGCTAGAGCAGCTTAGATGGCTTGAGAATAAAGGTAAAATAATAGTTCAGAAGGTTAACTTTGACCTTATTTCTATAGATACAAAAGAAGATGTTGAATATTTTGAAAGTAAGGTGGTTAAAAATGAATAATTGTGGAAGTATCTGGCTTTTATCCCCAGAGTTTGATGAGAACTCGGTCAAGATACTATATAAGTTCAAAAAGCCAGAATTTACACATATAAATGTTATGCTTCCTATATTATATGATGAAATAAAAAATGAGTTTTTTTTTGATGTCGAAAGTCTAGATGAAGAAAACCTAAATTGTTTAGATAGTGGTAAAAAAATTAATGAAAAAAAGTTAGATGAAAAATTAGAAGAAAAAAAAGATAAAATCGAAATCCTAATAAATAATAAAAAAATAGATGAAAAAAGAAAAAAGCTTTTCAACGGAGATATTATAACTTATAAAGGTTATAAATTTAGAGTTGAACTATATGATATGGAAGAAAAACTAAATTTCAATTCTTTTTGGCATGAAAATCTTTACCTTGATAATCTTCCAGTATTTTCATCAAAAGCATTTGAAAAATTGATGGAAGTGGAAATAAAAAAGGCAAAAAGATACAATTATCCATTTTCACTCATTTTATTTCGTTTTGAAAATCAGGTAGGAGGTAAAGATAAGGAGATAGAAAAGATCATATGTGAAAATATAAGATTTACAGATATGTTATCAAAGATTTCAGATTATGAATATATCATTTATCTATTGCAGTCAAAAAAAGAATATATACCAAAGATTATTAAAAAACTAAAGACTTTAATCTTTGAAATTTTAGATATAAAAGTCGAATTTGCAAATGGGATTGAATTTAATGAAAATTTCAATTCATTTAATCAGATGATAATAAAACTCTATCATGATTTATCTTAGAATGAGTGATTTTAAGTATTCAACTAAAAAATCAGATATCTTTTCATCTTCAAATGAAAAGGATAGATCGTCGTTAAATTCGATGGATTTTTCGGTATTTTTTCTATCGGAAATAGCATAAGAACCAGTTATAACAGTATTATCTATTATCATCATTTTATGATGCATATAATAGTCATTTCTATCAAGATAGATATGTAGATTATTATTCAAAAAATAAGAATAAACAGAATATTTTGAATAAGCGTTTCTTTTTTCTAAAAGACCAAAGAAGAATAGTCTTTTGTCTTCAATAATTTTTATTATCTTCTTTGCAATATTTTCATTTGTAAATGTCGAATAAGCAAAGACAATTCTTGTATTTGCTTTATCTAAAAGATTGGCTATGTTATCATTTATATTATAGTAAGGACTATTTGCAAAATAAAAACTTATGCCATCAATATTTTGAGGTTTTTGCATAATTTCTTTATTTTTTCCATACGCAAGGTAATCAAAATATGATTCAAGCATCTTGGCTACTTTTTCATTTTTTATAAAGTAAAAATCGTTGTTATTTACATACATACAAGAAACTGTAAAATTCATTGACCCTAAACCTACTAAACTTTCATCAAAAATAATTATCTTATGATGCATAAGTACTTTGCTTTTGTAATAAACTAGCCAATTTTGAGATTGAAAAATCTTAAGAACTTGCTGGGGAGTATTATTTAAATCACAAATTATTCTTATTTTTACATTCCTTTTTGCTGCGTCTAGTAATGCTTCTATAAGGTTTGCATTATCAAAATCAAAAGATAGTATTGTTATATTTTTCTTAGTGTTACCTATTTTTTCAATAAGTTCTTTTTCTATAATAGATTCACCAAAATTATATTTTTCTGGCTCAGTTAAATAAAGTTGGACAAATCCATTATTTGAAATCACTGGATACAACTTTGAATTTTCACTCGATATTTTTTCACTAAGAGCAATATCTGAAAAAGAAATAGTTAGAATTATAAAAGCAAAAAAAAGAAAAACTTTTAATAAATTTTTATTTTCTTTTTTCATAATTAATTTTATCTATTTTTTTTCTATTTTTTATTGTTGTTTTAATTATGTTTCAATTATTTAGATTTAGTTTTTAGATCTAGTTTATTTATTCCCTAAAATGTTAATGTTTTTATTTTTATTCTTAGGTTTTTTAATTTTGCATTTAATAGTAGTCCCCTTTTCTTCTTTATCTTTATTAGTATATAAAAAATATGAGTTCAATAATTCTAATGTATTTGATAGTATTTCAAGTTCAATATTTATCTTTTGATGATTGAATTTTCTCAAAATATCAGTTGAAAATTCAATTAGAAACTGATTTAATTTATTATTGTTTTTTTTTGAAATCGAATTTTTGCAATTGTAAAGATAGATAAGAAAGTCAAAAAGCTTTTCCTTAAAAAATATAATAATTTCTTGATATTCTTCATCTGATAGATGTTTCGCTGCACTTTCATTTTCCATTATTTGGGCTATTAGTTCATCATAATCAATCTTTTTTTTCATAATATATACTCTCTTTATATAAATACTCTTTTTATATAAACTCTCTTTATTTATACAATATCTTTAAAGATTTTTTGTATTTAATATATAAATTCCTTGTTATAAAATTTTAACTTAAATATCTTTTTGACTTCATTATTAAATATAATTATTAAAAAATTTTGCAAAGTCAATAAGTTGTGATATTGACCGAAAAATAATTATGGGAGAAATATATATGCATAGGTTAATAAAAAATAAAAGAGAACTATCCATTATTCTATTATTAATATTTATTATTTCCTTAATCCTTTTTTCAAACTCTATTCAAGTTTATGCTCAGACAAAAGCCTTATCTGTAGCTATTGGTTTCACTACCCCATTTGGTCCAGCTTCAGGGTTTACATTGTCAACTTTGTTTGGGGTAGATTTTGATGAAGCTGTTTTTTATGGATTTGGTCTTGATTTTGCAAATGGTAGCTGGGTAATAAATTCAATAGAAAATTCATTTGTTTATTTCCCTTTGTATGCAGCATTAAGAATACGTTTCCCTTTTACACTTCCTTTTGCTCTTTATTCGATAATGGGAGTAGGTTATAGTTTTTTGATAGATAAAATCCAAAATTCAGAAGATCAAAGTTCAATTGCTGGTGCTTATGGTTCATTTTTCTGGAAAGTAGCAATTGGTTTTGGATTTATGCTTGGCTCAAAAACCGATGGCATTTTTGAAGTGCATATAAGTTCATTTTCTTATCAATATTGGGGTAAATCTTCTGAATTCTCTTCTACATTAAACTTTGTGACTCTTGGATTTTATTTTGGGATAAGATTTTTCAGGATGTGAGTTTTTATAGTTTTATATATGATGTAAATTTTGAGGTTTTAAATGGGAGATTTAAAAAATAGAAAAATAGAAGATAAAAAAAAGGTTTTTTTTGTAGTCGGAGGTGGAATCCTACAGATACCATTTATCGATGAAATTTATTCAAATGGATATGTCCCAGCTGTTTTTGATATGAATCCATCTGCACCAGCTTTTAAAAAATATGATAATAATCAAATAATAAAGATAATCGTTTCGACAAAGGATGAAGAAGGTTGCCTAAAAGAAGCGAAACTTGTCAGTCAAAATTATATACCAATAGCCGTAGCAACCGTTGGAACTGATTTTTCAAGAACAGTGGCAAAAATTGCTCAATTCTTTGATTTACCAGGTAATCCTTATGAAGTATCAATAGTGACAACTAATAAGGGGAAGATGAGAAAAAGATTGAAAGAAAAAAGTGTAAATCAACCAGATTTTGAAGTTGTTTCAAGTTTTAATGAGCTTCGAGATGCAATGAAAAAATTGAGCAAGGATTTTTATGTAATAAAACCAGTTGACAATATGGGTGCAAGAGGGGCATGTCTAATATCAAAAGATTTTACAGAATCACAGTTGAAGGATGTCTTCAATGAGGCTTTAGAATTTAGTACAGAAAAGAATGTTATAATTGAAGAGTATATAAGAAGTTATGAACTTTCAATTGATGCAATAGTCGGCAATGGTGAGATAACAATTACTGGAGTTGCAGATAGGTTTATATTAAATCCCCCTTATTTTATTGAACTTGGACATCTTATGCCATCAATTCTTCCAAAAGATTTGGTGGATATCGGTTGTCAGGTGTTTATAGATGGAATAAAAGCCCTTGGGATAAGACATGGCGCTGCAAAAGGTGATATAAGGGTCAGATATGAGTATGAAAAGAATAGAAAAATAGCAAAGGGTTATGTTGGAGAAATAGCATCAAGGCTTTCAGGTGGTTTCATGTCAGCCTATACTTTCCCTTATTCAAGTGGGATTAATCTAATGAATATTATGATGAAAATTGCCATTGGAGAAAAAAATATTAAAATTGAGCCCAAATGGGCTTACTATTCATGTGAACTTGGTCTTGTTTCAAATGAAGAAGGGGTATTAAAATCAATAGATGGATATTATGAAGCCATGATGGTTCCATATATAAAAAGTGTTTTTTTGATGAAAAATAAAGAAGATAGGATTATAAGAACAAAAAATAATGTATCAAAACTAGCAAATGTTATTTCTCAAGCACCAACTGCATCAAAGGCAATTATTGCATCTAAAGCGGCTTTAGCCAAATTGAAGGTAAATTTATACTAGATATTTTATTACTATACTAAATAATTTATTATAAAGATTCTAATTTTTAGTTAAATCTCCTTCAACAAAACTTATTTCAAAGCATACTATTTTTTAAAATTCTATATGCTTCATAAATTTTGATTAATTCATCTTCCTTTTTTGTATCTATAACTTTTGAGATATCTGGATGATATTTTTTGACCAGTTTTTTATATGCAATATTAAGTGATTTTAGATTAAGAGATCTTTGTGTAAGATTGAAAATCTTAAGAGCATTGTCGAAAAGTTCAGGTTCATAGATGAATTTTAACCCAGAATCAATTGCTTTTTCAATTTGATCTTCATTTTTGTTAAAATTTTCTAAAGTAAAATAAAAACTTCTCAATTGATTTTCATATGGAAGATTACTTTTAAAAGTACTTTTATCTTCGATAATGAATTTTCCATTTAACATACTAAAATATGAAGGTAAATTGGGAATTTTTTCGAAGAAAATAATATCATTTTCAAAGATTAAAGCAAAATTAAAATCTTTATAAAATTCAAACTGAAGATTGTATAAAATATTTTTAATTATAAAATTTTTTTGATATAAATTTTCTAAGTATTTAGAATTTAAAAATTCTAATTTTATTTCCTTAGTCACAAAAGAAAATAATGTATAAAATTTAAAAGGTGAATTCTGAGAAAGTATAAATCTTTTTATTTTATTATAGAGGAGATTGTATTGTTCAAAATCAAAATTCATTCTAATATCAATTATAGTTGAATTTACTTTTTATAAATCCTATCCATAGTTTGCTTTATTCTAGAAAGTACTTTTTCTCTATTTAATGGTTTTACAATATAATTTTTTGCTCCAATAGTTAATGCTTTTTTAACAAGATCTTCTCTTCCTAATGCAGAAATCATAATAATATTGGTATCTGGTTTTATTTTTAAAATATTTTCAAGAACAGTTAAACCATCCATTTTGGGCATAGTTATATCAAGAGTGACAAGGTCTATCTTATTAATATGCTGTTGAAATTTAGCTAAAGCTTCTTCGCCATCTGAAGCGACATCAATAACATT
>JAAZOT010000059.1 GCA_012797605.1 Spirochaetales bacterium
ATACCGAAATTTTTGATGGTTTTTCTAAAACAGTGAGCAAGTGCAAATTTATTCCAGTAGTTTGTGGTTCTTCTCTTGAGAATGGTGGTATCTCAAATCTCCTTGAAATAATAGCTAAATCTTTCCCTTCATATATTTCAAAAAAGCATTTTAAGGCTATTTCAAAGCAAGATAATAAAGAGATGCAGATTGAAATTTCTGAAAACGGAAATTTTTGTGGTTTTTGCTTCAAAACGGTTCTTGATCAATTCAATGGCAAACTATCCTTTATTAGAGTTTTAAATGGAGAAATTAAAAAAGATGATGAAGTTTTAATAGTTGAAAAAAACAATAAATTCAAAGTAACAAAAATATTACAACCATTTGGAAATAAAATAGAAGAAATGGAAAAAGGGGTTACTGGTGATATCATTGTTTTACAAAAACTAGATGATATTAGCACAACTTATACCATTGGTAGCAAAGATATTTCATATACCTATGCTTTTGATAAACTCCCTCAACCAGTTTATTCAGTTGCAATTTCGGCTAAAGATAAAAATACAGAAGATAAACTTATATCTACATTGCATAAATTTAGTGAAGAAGACCCAACATTAATCGTAAAATATGACCCAGAAACTAAACAAAATGTAATTTCTGGTATGGGAGAGCTTCATCTAGAAGTCTATTTTTCCAAGATTAGAAAACAGTTAAAATTAGAGTTTGAAACATCTATTCCTAGGATTAATTATAAAGAAACAATTACTAAACAGGTTGAATCAAGATATAAACATAAGAAGCAGTCTGGTGGACATGGTCAGTATGGAGAAGTCGCAATAAGAGTATCACCAAATAAAAGAGGCGAAGGTTTTAAATTTGTAAATTCAATTGTTGGTGGTGTCATACCAAAACAATACATTCCTGGTGTTGAAAAAGGTCTTATTGAAGGCTTAAACAATGGGGTACTTGGTAAATTCCCTATTATAGATATTATAGTTGAGCTTTTTGATGGTTCCTATCATGAAGTTGATTCATCTGAAATGTCATTTAAGATTGCAGCAAGACAGGCATTAAAAGATGCAATGACAAAAGGCGATCCTATTTTACTTGAACCTATTATGAATCTTTCGGTTTATGCCATGGATAAATATACTGGAGATATTATATCAGACTTAAATGGTAAAAGAGGTAAGATTCTTGGTATGGACCCAATTCCTGGTGGTTTAACTTTAATAAAGGCAGAAGTACCTCATAGTGAACTCTTAAGATATGCTACAGACTTAAAATCAATTACTCAAGGAACAGCATCATTCGAACTTGAATTTTCACATTATTCACCAATCACAGGAAAACTCGCTGAGCAAGTTATTGAAGAAAGAAAGAAATTTATTACAGCAGAAGAAGAAGAGTAATTTTCAGTTCTCCTTTAGTTTTTTAAAGGTAGCAGTTTTTTCTGCTACCTTTTTTTTCATAATATTATTAATTTTCTCTATTTTCTATTTTTGATTTTTTTATTATCTTTTATTTAGATTATATATAATACTTAGTATAATAACATATTGAGAAATACAATGAAAAGTTTATTTAATTTTAATCTTTTTAGTCTTAAAAATCATCTTAAAAATTTATTCAAACGGAAAAAAGTTATTACATGTAAATATTGCAATAAAAAATTAAGGATCCCATATTTAAAAAATAAGAGGCTAAGGGTTTTATGCCCACATTGTTCTAATACTTTTGAGGTATTCTTTCCAAAATAATATAAAACCTAAATAATATGAAAACTAAATAATATGAAAAAATTATAGTACTTAAAAGAAATAAGAAAAAAATGAAAAATTATCAATATTATAATGAATCGATTATAGTTAAATTATGCTTATTTTTCACATATAAAAATTGTAGAATATTGACTTTTAATCTTTTCAACATATGAAAAATATTTTTGAGCTAAATCATATATTTTGATATCAGAATGATCAAAAAACTCTATATAAGTTTCTTCCTTAAAAAAAGGCAACTTAAAACCCTTTTTTTGTTCGATATTGTTAAATATAAATATACCACCTTCATTTAAACAATCTTTAATATTAAAGAAAAAATCATCAACATCTTTAATGTGAACTAAGAGAAAAAAGCAGTATATAATATCAAAATTTTCAGCAAGCTTTTCTTTTTCAAGGTCTAGTTTTATCAACTTAACTTTATTTTTTAACTTTTTATTGGCAGATTTTAACATTTTTTCTGAAACATCTATTCCAAAAATTTGGTAATTTTTATAATTTTTTTCTTCTAAGTAATTGTGAACTCTTTTAAGTATTCTACCATCTCCGCAACCAAGATCACCTATCTTAATTGTATTGTTGCTCATATTAAAAAATGAGTCGAGTTTTGAAAACAATGTCTCTTTAGCAACTTTCCAATCAAAAGAATCTAGATGTTCATATTGTTTATAGTAAAATGGTGCAAAATAATCATAACCTATTTCGGCTTTTATAATCTTCATAACTAAAAATACAAAATTAAAAAAGATATGAAAAATTACTTAAATCGAAGACTTAAAATTACAAAAAAAACCCGGGGTACCGGCTCCGAAGGTTATGTTAACCCTTGAGTTAACAAAGGCTCTCTAATGCAACCGCCGGTAGCTAATGCTAAGCAAAAGCCGCCAATTGTATTGCCCTCGAGAATCCTTCCCTTTTATGTGTAGGTTTACATATTTTATTCAGATACCGAATATCCCAGGTCAAATCCATTATATTGTATTTTTTTGAAATATCAAGGTAAAATCAAAGGTAAAACAGAGGTTTTTAACTTGTAAATTATTTTAATTATTATAAAATTGATTCAAATAAAAAATGATTGTTTATGCTGTTTAATTGTACTTAAATTTTTATAAATATTAAAAATCGATATTAAAATAAAGAAATAATGCATAAAAATAGCAGCAATAAAAATAATACTGCTTAAAAATTACAGCAAAAAAATGATAAGGAGAGAGAAGATGGCTATGCGTTTGATTACAAGATCAGATTTTGATGGGCTTGCATGTGCTGTATTATTAAAAGAAGCGGGGATAATAGATCATTTCAAATTTGTTCATCCAAAAGATATTCAAGATGGTCTTATTGAAGTCAATGAAAATGATGTACTTGCAAATGTTCCATACGCAAAGGGTTGTGGATTATGGTTTGACCATCATCTTAGTGAAGAAGAAAGACAAGCTTTTCCCTATAATTATAAAGGGATGAGTAAGCCAGCACCATCTGCAGCTCAGGTTATATATGACTATTACGATGGTGATACGAGATTCAAGAAATTCAAAGGACTCATGAATGCAGTAAATAAATCTGATTCTGGGAATTTGACAAAAAGAGAGATTCTACACCCAAAAGGTTGGATTCTATTGTCTTTTATTATGGACCCAAGAACAAGCCTTGGTAGATTTAAGGATTATAGAATTTCAAACTACCAATTAATGGAAAATCTTGTGGATTACTGCAGAACTATGCCTATAAATAGAATATTGAAACATGAAGATGTAAAAGAGAGAGTCATAAGATACAAAGAACAAGAAAAAGAATATAAAAAAATGCTATTAAAATACAGTTATCTGAAAAAGAATGTACTGGTAATAGACTTGCGTACTGCCCCAATTATATATACTGGAAATAGGTTTATAGAGTATTGTCTATTCCCAAAGGCAACTATCTCAATTAGAGTAATGTGGGGTAAACAAAATCAAAATATTGTTTTTGCAGTTGGGCATTCAATAATAAATAGAAAATCTAATGTGAATGTCGGTTCACTCATGCTTAAATATGGGGGCGGTGGACATCCTAAGGTTGGAACTTGTCAGGTTCCAGTTGAAGATGCAGATAAGGTTTTATCAGAATTAATTGAAACATGCGTAGAAAAATAAATCTATTTAATTATAAATTTTAGTAAATTTTTCCTCTATTAGAAAAATGAAAAAATATCACTATAGAAAAATAAAAAAATTGTAACTAAAAAAAATCAAAAACAATAGGATTTAAAAATGAACAAATTTTTATTTGGAGTAGATTATTATCCAGAGCAGTGGGATAAATCTATCTGGGAAGATGATGCAAAAAAAATGGCAAACGCTGGTTTTGAAGCAATAAGAATAATGGAATTTGCTTGGTGTTTAATAGAAAAGAAGGAAGGGGTCTTTGATTTCTCATTATTTGATGAAGTGATAGATATTTTTTCAAGGTACAATATCAAGGTAGTTTTAGGAACTCCAACAGCCACAATACCTTTCTGGCTTTATCAAAAAGATAGATCTATTTTACAAGTTACTTATGATGGAAAGCAAAAACAGTTTGGTGGAAGAAGGTCCCATTGTATAAATAATCCAACATATATTAAACATGTTGAAAGACTTGTTGAAGAAATCGCTAATCACTTTGGTCCTAATGAAAATGTCATTGGTTGGCAACTTGATAATGAAATTGGTCATGAAGGTTCAGATTTTTGTTATTGTGAAAATTGCGAAAAAAAATGGAATATCTGGTTAAAAGAAAGATATAAGGATATTGACAATTTAAACAGAACTTGGGGAACTGTTTTCTGGGGTACAAGTTACTATGATTTTAATATCCCAGTTCCTAAAAACACCTTTGGTTCATTACAAAATCCTACTCTTTTAGTTGATTATTCCAGATTTATGTCTGATAGTAATATTAAATTCTTAAATTTACAGTATAAGATATTGAGAGATAAGATTAACCAAAATCAGTGGATTTCCACAGATATTTTCATGCCATCATTATCTTCTTCAATTGATTTTGCAAATTTAACAAAAAATCATGATTTTATAGGTATAAATAACTACCCTGTTTGGGGAGAACAAAACCAGCCTCTTCCTTATTATTTTATTTCATTAAACTTATCTTATTTAAAAGGATTAAAAGACAATAAACATTTCACTATCTTTGAACAGATGTCTGGAATTCAAGGACATAGCTGTCTAGGGTATCTTCCCAAAATAGAAGAGTTGATACTATGGACAAATAAATCTATAATTTTTGGAGCAGATAAACTTTTTTACTTTAGATATAGAACAGCACTTTTTGGTCAGGAGCAACTTTGCTATGGTCTTTTAAATCCAGATAATTCTGAAACTGAAATTTTTACAAAGCTTACACAAAACATAAAAGTAAATAGAGAAATTTTCGAAAGGATCTCTTCTTCTTCTCAGAAAGAGTCTATCGCATGTCTAGTTTACGATAAAGATAATGTTAGACTTTCTCGATATCAGTATCAGACAAAGGCACTTTATTTTAAACCTACTGAATATATGCAAGCTGGTTATGAACTTGAATTCACAAGATGGTATGCCCCATTTTCACTTTACAATATTTCGGTTGATGTAAAACCATATGAAAATGTAGAACTTGATAGATATAAAATAATTAGTTTACCTCTATATTTTATGGTCGATGAGGACTTTTATCTCAAACTTGAAAAATGGGTTGAAAATGGTGGTATACTAATACTTTCATGGAGATGTGGAATTAGAGATAAAAATAACAAAGCTTTGACTGAAAAACTACCTGGAAAATTCAATAAAATTTGTGGAATAGAGATAGAAAAATTTGAGTCATTAAATGAAACAAATACAAAAATAAAATCTGGTCTTCTAACTTTTAAGATTGAAGCTTGGGCCGATGTAATAGAGACAAAGGGTGCCAAAATTCTAGCAAAATATAGTGATAAGAAAAAACCCTATTTTGGAAAGCCAGCCATAACCGTTAATAATTACGGTAAAGGGAAGGTTTATTATTTTGGTACTTCATTATCACCACTAGGACTACTATATTTCTATTACAAAATATTTAAAGACAAAAAACTTAAACCGAAATTTTATGGGTTTGGAATAGAATCCATTGAATATATAGATAAAACTGGAAAAGAATTTAGGGCTATCATCAATAATAACTCAAAAAACAAGAAAGCCTTAGGTAAAAAGATAAAACCCTATGGTTTTAGTATCTCTGAAATGTGATTTTTAATTTTAATTTTCTAAAATAAAAAAGGGACTTTCTTCAAAGCCCCTTTTTTATTTTTAATCTAAATTGTTATCTTTGTTTTAAGCAAAATCTTATACTAATCCTTGATCAATCATGGCATTAGCAACTTTTAAGAATCCAGCGATATTTGCACCATTTACTAAGTTACCAGGAGTACCAAATTCTTTAGCTGCATTTTGACATGCATTGTGAATGTTTATCATGATTCCATGGAGTCTTTCATCTACTTCTTTTGAAGACCATGATAATCTCATGCTATTTTGTGACATTTCAAGACCAGAAGTTGCTACACCACCTGCATTAGCGGCTTTCGCTGGTCCAAAAAGAACATTATTATCAAGGAAGTATTTTACTGCATCTAATGTACATGGCATATTTGCAGCTTCAACTACACATTTAACACCATTTTTTACAAGTTCTTTTGCATCATTAAGATCAAGTTCATTTTGTGTAGCACAAGGAATAGCAACATCAACTGGAATAGACCATGGTCTTTTACCAGCTTCAAATTTAACTTTGAATTTATCAGCATAATCCTGAACTTTATCTCTACCAGAAGCTCTCATTTCAAGCATATAATCAATCTTTTCACCTTTAATTCCATCTGGATCATAAATAAATCCATCTGGACCTGAAAGTGTAACTACTTTTCCACCGAGTTCTGTTATTTTTAATGCAGCACCCCATGCGACATTACCAAAACCAGAAAGGGCAACTTTTTTACCGTTAAAATCCATCCCTTTAGTTTTAAGCATCTCTTCAGCAAAATATGTAACACCAAAACCAGTAGCTTCTGGTCTAATGAGCGAACCACCCCAATTTATACCTTTACCTGTTAAAACACCTGTAAATTCATTGACAAGTTTCTTATATTGACCAAATAGATATCCGATTTCTCTACCACCTACTCCGATATCACCAGCTGGAACATCTGTATCAGGACCAATATGCCTGAAAAGTTCACTCATGAAAGCCTGACAGAATCTCATAACTTCTGAGTCTGATTTACCTCTTGGATCAAAATCAGAACCACCTTTTCCACCACCCATAGGAAGGGTTGTTAAGCTATTTTTAAATATCTGTTCAAAGCCAAGAAATTTTAAGATAGAAAGATTTACTGAAGGATGAAATCTAAGTCCACCTTTATAAGGACCAATAGCTGAGTTAAACTGAACTCTATAGCCTCTATTTACTTGGAATTCACCTTTATCATCTTGCCAGCAAACTCTAAAAGAAACAGTTCTTTCTGGTTCAACAATTCTTTCAAGAATTTTATGTTTTTTATATTTTGGATCTTTATCTACAACTGCTCTTAAAGAGTTTAAAACTTCTTCAACAGATTGAATGAATTCTTTTTCCCAGTAATACCTTTCTTTTACTGAGCTAATAACTTCATCAACATAATGACTCATATCTCCTCCAAATTTAATATTTTTTAAGACAATTTTAGTAAACTTTATTTTGTTTTTAAGTCAAGTTTTTTAATAATTATAGAGTGTAATAATTTATAAATTGGTAATACTTGTATAATTCAGTCAATGAAAGTATCTCAAAAATAGCAAATGAAATCAATCCTATAGCTACTAATGCTGCTGAACTATAAAGTCCAATGGTTTGAGATGGGTATAAAGAAGAATTATTGAATTGATTAAAATAATTATATAATATTGAACCAACTATAGAACCAGCCAACCCATAACAGCCATACCAGAAATAATTATAAACTTGAGTCAAAATTGTATTTGAATAATTAATATAGAAAGATGTTGTGTTTATAGGCATCAAATATACATAAATTTCTTTCTCAAAATCTTTATCTTCAATTGTGACAAAAATCTCTTTCGATTCATAACCTTTCGCACTAATAATTATAAAATGATTACCTGAAGGCAACTCAATGGATAAAGGACTATTCCCCACAAATTGATTTGATATCTTAATATTAGCTGAACTTGGAAAAGTATTTATTTTAAGTTTACAATGAGTATTTTTTTTATTTAAAAAAACAGTTATCTTTTCATTTTTTTCCAACTTAACTTTTTGAGAAATAGGATCATAACCATCTTCAAAAATTTTTATATTATGCTCTCCCTCTTCTAAAACAAGTTCACAAATGGATGGATAATTTTCATCCATAAAATGAGTGGTAACAGTGCCATCTACTTCGATATAAGCAGAAGTATTAAGCTCAACTTCAAGATTGTAAAATTTTTGATTTAAGAAAAATGACATCACATTATTTATAAAAAGATTCTTAAAATCATTGAAAAAACTTAGGTATTTATAGTCAAAAGAAAAATTCTTCTCGGAAATTTGATTGTCAAATATAGAAATTTTTCTACAATAAATATAGATTTTTGAGCTCTTGAAGTCATACTCATAAGATATTTCATATTTTATTATTGAATTGTCTTCAGAATCTTCCTTTTTATCTGTTTTGAATAAAATAAAATCCTTCTTATCTAATTCTTCAAAAAAAGTATCTTTAAAAGTAAATTGATTATTAATGCTTCTTTGTTTTTGAAAATAAATTGCAAGTTTATTAAATAAGAAAGAGACCAAATTCTCTCTAGCTTTTTCATCTAATTTTATTTTTCTATCATTAAAGTATAAATCGAAAAGAGATGACAGTGTTGAACCAATAAAATTGGCTCTAATATCATTGTTTTTATTAATTATATTAACGGTATAATTTATCTTAAAGTCAAAAAGATAGTTGTATGGAAATGCAATAGAAATCTTTTGAATTTTTTCTGGATAAACTAATAAATTTGAAGGATAAGCAATTACATTTATGGATAAAATTAAAAATAAAAAGGATATAAGAAGAGTTGGTTTAATGATTTTCATAATTCAATTTCAAGAAAACATCAATGTTTTTCTAAGACTTTCTTTATTGCTGAAATCAGTCTTTCTTCTTTGAAAGGTTTTACGATAAAATCTTTAGCACCAGCCTTAATAGCTGCAACTATCAATTTTTGTTGTCCAAGTGCAGAACACATTATCACTTTAGCATGTGGATCGGCAATGATAATCCTTTGCAAAGCTTCAAGACCGTTCATTACAGGCATTGTTATATCTAATAGCACAATATCAGGTTTAAGTTCATTATATTTTTTTATGGCTTCTACACCATTTGCTGCTTCACCACAAACACTAATGCCATACTTATGTAAAATATCTTTTATCATCATTCTGACAAAAGCAAGATCATCAACAATAAGCACAGAAGATTTCATAAAAATGCCACCATTTTTTATTTATTATACTTTGTTAATTCTTACTAAATAATGTTATATTTTATCTTAAAGTCAAGAGAAATCATTGAAAAAATAAATTCCTCTATTTCACCATCAAATATTTTATCTGGTTGAGTACATTCATATTTTGTCCTATGATCTTTGACAAGTGTATAAGGTTGCAAAATATATGATCTTATTTGGTTTCCCCAGGAAATATCTTTCTTCTCAGCAAATGATTCCTCCTCTGTTTTCTTCTTCTCTTCTAAATAATATTGATACAATCTTGATTTTAATACTTTCATCGCCTTTTCTCTATTTTGATGCTGAGAGCGTTCATTTTGACATACTACAACTATTTTTGAAGGAATATGATATACTCTTACAGCGGAATCAGTAGTATTTACATGCTGTCCGCCAGCTCCTGATGCTCTAAAAGTCTCAATTTTAATATCTGCTGGATTAATTTCTACTTCTATTTCATCTTTAATCTGTGGATATACATAAACTGATGCGAAAGAAGTATGTCTCCTTGCATTACTATCGAAAGGAGATATTCTTACAAGCCTATGAATCCCTGTTTCATATTTTAAAAATCCATAGGCATAATCCCCTTTAACCTCAATGGTCGCAACTTTTATTCCACCACCTTCGGCTTGAGTGTATTCTATTATATCTGCATTAAAATTTTTTCTTTCCGAATATCTTATATATTGTTTTAGCAACATCTGTGCCCAATCTGTAGACTCTAATCCTCCAGCCCCTGGTTTTATAGTTATATAAGCATTAGACTTATCTATATCCTCAAAAATAGAAAGATAAATAAACTGCATAAAATTATTTTTAATATCATCGAAAAGTGAATGAATTTCTAAAATTTCATTTGTTTCATTTGCCGAGGTAGAATTAATCAAATTTAAAATATCTTCAAAATCTATTTTTAGCTTTTTTATAAGTTCGATTTTCTTTTGCAATATTTTTTGTTCATCTAAAACTCTTTGTGCTTCTTTTTGATTATCCCAAAAGTTTGTCGAACAAATTTTAGAATTAATCTCTTCATTTAATTTTTCCAGTTTTTCTAAAGAAAATGATTTTTCGATATCTAGAAATTGATCTCTAAGTTTTTCTATATCTTTCTTTAATTCATAATAATCTATAGTAGATTCTTGTTTTTTAATTTCCATGTAAGTAAATTATAAAAAAGATAAAGATTTTCAAGTCATTATTTACTCAAATCTAATAAATGTTAAAATATTGTGCAATCTATCTTTACATTTAACGAATTTATTTTATTTATTAATTGATGGAAGAAAAGAAATTAAAAATAGCAATCGTACAATTTAACCCAATAAGATCAGAAATAGAGAAAAACATAAATAAAGCTTTTGATATAATAGATAAATTTAAGGGAGCAGATGTTTATCTTTTCCCTGAGTTATTTTTGAGTGGTTATCTTTTTGAATCTATTGATGAAGTTAAAAGACTCTCATTACTTCAAAGTGATCCATTTTTTGAAAGATTGTATAATTTCACTAAAATAAAAAAGATTGCAATTGCTGGTGGATATGTTGAAAATGAAAGTGGAAGGTTTTTTAATTCAGCATTTCTTATCGGTGATGGTAAATTCTTGTTGAATTATAGAAAAGTTCATCTTTTTAATGATGAAAAAGACTTTTTTACTCCATCGGTAAGTGGTTTTAAGGTTACAGAATATAAATCTATTAAATTTGGCATGATGATATGTTTTGATTGGCTTTTCCCAGAATCTGCTAGAACACTCACATTAAAAGGAGCTCAGGTAATTCTTCATCCTGCAAATCTAGTTTTACCTTATTGTCAAGATGCCATGATAACAAGAGCTATGGAAAATAAAGTTTTTATTGCGACAGCAAATCGAGTAGGTATCGAAAAGATAAAAAATAAAATACTAAAATTTACAGGTAAATCTCAAATTGTTGATCCTAACGGGAAAAGAATAGTAAGTTTTTCAGCTAATAAAGAAAGTGTTAAGATTATTGAGATAAATCCAGAATTAGCTAACAATAAAATGATTACGACTAAAAACAATGTTTTATTGGATAGAAGACCAGATCAATATATCTTATAGAATCTTTGATTTTTATTTTATATTTTTAATTTTTATACTTTATTGTCGGAGTGGTGGAACTGGCAGACACGCTAGATTCAGGATCTAGTGAGGAAACTTGTAGGGGTTCAAATCCCCTCTCCGACAGTTATTTTTTATTTCAAATTTTTATATTTTCTTCATAATAAAATATTTTTGTTAGAGGTTAATCATGGAAGATGATGGAAAAAAGTTATTGTCAACTATATTTGGGGCACTTGAAAAAAAAATTGTCGGTCAAAAAGAAGTAATTCAAAAAATTTGTATTGCTCTTTTCGCCCAAGGACATGTACTATTAGAAGGTGTCCCTGGTATTGCTAAGACTTTAATATTGAAAAACATAGCCTCATTATTTAATTTTAGTTTCAAAAGGATACAATTTACACCAGATCTTCTTCCTTCAGATATTACTGGGAGCATGATATTTAACCCATCTACCCTCAATTTCAATCCTTATAAAGGTCCAATTTTTAATTCTATTATACTTGCAGATGAAATTAACAGAGCACCAGCAAAAATACAATCTGCATTACTTCAGGCAATGCAAGAGCATGAAGTAAACCTTGGAGGAGAAAATTATAAGCTGCCCGACCCATTTTTTGTAATTGCTACTCAAAATCCTATTGAGCATGAGGGCACATATCCTCTTCCTGAAGCTCAACTGGATAGATTTATGTTCAAGATTTTAATAAATTATCCCAGTAAGGAAGAAGAAATTGCCATATTAAAAAATCTACAATCAATAGAAGAAGATGAAATATCCCCAGTTTTTAGCCAGATTAACTATACCAATATTATTAATAATATAAAAAAAATATATTGTGACGAAAGGATACTTAATTATATAACAGATATAGTTGCTGCAACAAGAAATCAAACCAATTATGCACTGTCTCATCTTTCAAATTATATCCAATGGGGTGCTTCTACTAGAGCAACTATTTATTTGCTTAAAGCATCAAAAGTAAAAGCTTTCTTCGAAGGTAGAAATTATGTTATCCCAGAAGATATTTCCTATGTGGCACATGAAATATTAAGACATAGAATAATTCTTTCTTATGAAGCAATTACAGAAAATATCTCTACCGATTCAATTATTGATGACATAATTGAACACATTCAGGTAAGATAAATTGAAAGTAAAACTTGCAGAAGATATATTTTTCAAAAATCAATTGCTTTCACTTTATAAAATGTCTAATAAGACCTTTATTGGTGAATTCAAAAGTGCTTTCAAAGGTATGGGGCTTGATTTCAATCAAAACAGAATCTTCACTGAAAATGACCCAATTAGACAAATAAATTGGAATTTATTTGCTAAACTTAGAACCTTGTATGTTAAAGAATACATTGAAGATAGGAATAGATTTAATCTAATAGCTGTTGATATTTCTAAATCAATGTTTCAAAAATTTGGTAAAAAGACTAAAATTGAAATCGCCTTAGAAACAGCTTTAGCCCTTACCTATTCTTCTTTAAAAGCAAATGACAACACCAGTTTTATATTATTCGATAGTGAAATTAGATATTTTTTCCCGTTCAATAGAAAATTTGGATATTTTTTTAAGATTTTAAATACCTTAAACTCTTTATATATAGATTTAAAGCCTTCTGATAGAATTCAAAAAATATTTAAAAACTTATATAATATTTTGAAAAAACGAAGTCAAATATTTTTAATATCTGACTTTTCTTTTCCTATAAATTTTGAAGATATAGACTTTGTAACTTTAAAACATAACCTTACCTCAATATTGGTTGTAGAAAAAGAGGAAGAAAAGTTATCTGAACAATTAAAATATTTTTCATCTAATGAAAATCCAAATCTCTACATTCAGATTCCTTATCATCAACTTGTCGAAAACGCTATAAAGGAGATTAGAAAGACTAATAGTGATCTTATAATTATAAATTCTGATAATGATCCCTATATTATTTTACAAAAGTTTTTTGAAAATAAGATAATAAAGCAATATTAATAATGAAAAAAAATATTAATATTTTATTTTTGATATTTTCTTTATCAATGACAATTCTATCAAGCAATTTTTATATTAGTCCAAAATCTCCTTATGCAGGGCAAGTCTTTACTTTATCTATAAATCTATATCAATATGGAATATTTAATATTGATCCCTCAAAAAGTTTTGTAAAAACTACTAATCCATATATAAATATAATTTCATATAAAATTTCAGAAAAAGATAACAAATATTATTTAAAAATAAGGTTGCAACTTTTTCTTACTGGTATTGTTGATTTATCCGATCTGATTTTTTTTGATGGGAATTCTTACTATAATTTTAGTTCCATAAGTTTTCAATTAAATTCAAACATAAAAGAATTCTATATTTTACCTTACTTAAAAAAATTTCAGAAATTTTATCTAATTAGATTTTTTATTTTTTATCTTCTTTTTATATTAATTTCTTTTACTTTTATATTTCTTTTTCATAAAATCAAAAAATATTATTCTTCCTTTAATAAAAGCAAAAAAGAAAAAGCTTTTCTATTAAATAACTTGAAAAAACTAAATAGAATAAAGAATGAATTAACAAATGATTCTATTTCTGAAATTGATTTCAAGCAAAATTTAATTCATTTTACCTCAATCTTATCTGAATTATTAGATTCAAACCTTAAAATACTAAATCATTTTAGCAAAATCGATATTTTGGATTCTAATAATTCTGAATTGAGCTCTTTTACATATAAAAGTGAAAAAGATATATTTGAATCTAAAAATAGAATTATAAGTAGTATTTCTTTTATTTTAAATGAATTAAATAACTTGTTAAAAAATGAATATGGGAAACATTAAATTTGAAAATCCATTTTTATTACTTTTTTTAATACCAACTTTCATTTTAGGATATATAATTTTAGTAAAAGGTTTTGTTTTTGATGGTTATCCACTAAGTTCATTCACAAATAAACCTAAAAAAATAAATATCGTAAAGTACTTAAAATATTTAATTTTTTTACTATCGGTATTTTTTTTAATACTTGGTTCTTCAACCCCACTTTATCTTTCATACAAGATACCTATTGAAGAAAAAGGCCATTCCTTTATTATATGTCTAGATATTTCATCTACCATGAAAGCACTTGATTTCGGAACCCAAGATAGATTATCTAAAGCAAAAGAAGTAATAAGTGAATTTATTAAAAATAGACAACTTGATTTTTTTGGTATTATAATATTTGCAAAGTATGCAATCCCTTATGTGCCTTTGACATCTGACACTTTATTTGTCCAAAAAAAATTGAATGAAATTGAAACTGAGATGATTGAAGATGGGACTGCAATTGGAAACGCAATAATAATGGCAATTCAACAATTGCAAAATTATAAAGGAGAATCAAAAAATATAATTTTATTAACTGATGGTATTAACAATGAAGGTTATATACACCCGATTTATGCAGCAAGTGAAGCAAAAAAATATAATATAAAGATATATCCAATTGCAATAGGTTCAACAAATCCTGTATCTTTCCCTTTTAAGGACTCAAGAGGCATGATTTACACAAGAAAAATCAGTATACCAGTCGATTATGAACTATTAAGCCAGATTTCACAAATTGGTGGAAATGGTGAAAATTTTATAGCAAAAAATTTTAAAGACTTGCAGAAAATCTTTAGATCAATTGATAAACAAAAACCTATAGTTACAAATATAAAGACCTATTATAAATACAAGAAGTTAGATAATATTTTATATATTTTTTCTATCATTTTCTTTGTACTATTTTTATTAATTCAGTTTATTATTTTAGAGGTACAATACTAGATGACCAAATTCTCTTTAATAATATTTTTATTTCTTTTTGTTTTTATAATATCAATTGTCATAAGACATTATTACTTAAAAATGAAAATCAAAAAAGATAACGACAAAATATATAAAATTTTATTTCTAGCAAAAATAATATTACTGATTTTAATTTCATTTTTCATATCATTGACTTTTTCAAGTTATAAAGCTGGACTTAAAAAGGTAGTTAACTACTCTACTTTTATAGATAATATAATATTAATTGATTATTCCACTTCAATGCTTGCGAATGATCTGAAACCCACAAGATTTGATCAAGCAAAAAATCTAGCATTGTATTTAGTCGAGAATTCTAATAATTGCAGATTTGCTCTTATCCTTTTTGGTGATGATCCTTTACTTGAAGTTCCTCTAACGGATAATATAGAATACTTAAAAAATATAATTTCAACAATTCAAATTAATGATGATTATTATAGAGCTTCAAATATTTTGCTAGCCTTTTATGCCGCGATAAATCTCCTTGAATCAAGTCCTTCCTTCTATAAAAATATTGTATTACTTTCAGATTTTGATTTTGATCAGGTAATTTCAGAAAAATTAAATGAAATGTTGCTAAGCAATATTAATAATCTATATAGTGTTATTATTTCATCGGAAGAAGGTTCAAAGATATGGTTACCTAATAAAAAAACTTATCTAGTAGATAAGTTCCAGAATGAAGTATTCTCATCACCAAACAGACAATTTATCTCATCTATTTTAAAATTACCAAACTCATTGGTATCAGATTTTAATAATATGTCATATAATAGCATAGTCTCTATAATTAATTCCAACAAGAAGCTTACTTCTAAAATGGAAAAACACGAGACTTATGCTCCAAGAGAATTAAATTTTATTTTTGGTTCAATTGCAGCTTTTTTAATGATTATTTTCATTATTTTATCTACACCAATTTTTCAAAATTTGAATTATAAAACAAAAAATTATAGAAATTAAAAATATTAAAGGATAATAAAAAATATTAAGAACTAATTTACTATGAAGAAATTTATTAGACATTTAATCTATATTTTACCAATAATAAGCATTTTGTATTTTATATTATTACTAATAATGCCTATAGGAAGAATTTTCTTATTCTCCTTTTTTTGGAAAGATGATTTTTTATTTTGCAATTATTCCAATATTTCTAATTCTTATCCAAATTTGAAATATATTATCTTTATAGATATCTCCTATATTTTATTGAAAAACAATATTTACGATAAAGGAAAATTTTATATAGATTCAATAGATCTTGAAAAAATCTCTCAAAAAGACAAAGCAATGATTTTAAATTATTATGGATATATATCTTTTAAGAATAATAACTTGGAAAAATCCAAGGAATATTTGATTGAGGCTTGCAAAATCGATCCATCAAATTTTATTTTAATTAGCAATTTGAATTATATTCTTAGCTTAATTAATAAAAAAAATCCGGATAATAATAGCGATAAGAATGATAAATTATCCGATGTAATAGAATTAGAAAATTTAAATAACCTTCAAAACGCTGAAAACCAGATAATAAAGTTTAAAACCGAAAAAAGAAAAGAAAGTAGAATCAATAGATATTGGTAAGCAATAATATGAGATATAAAAATAGATTAACTACAGCTTTATTTTTAATTTTTCTTTTTTTTATTTTTATCTCATCGGAAGATGAAATTATAACCATTAGTGCAAAAATTGAGCCTACGACTATATATGTAAACGAAGAGTTTAAGATAATAGTAACAATCGAATCAAATGAACCTATTAATATACAAGAGTTACCAGAATTTGATAAAATATATGAAATTAAAGTACTAAGACCACCACAGATAGAACAAAAATATGAAGCCACTTATCTAAGCTATAGAATAAACAAAATTTATACTTCTATAATAACATTTTTTCTAATTTGTGAAGAAGAAGTAAATATTCAAGGTTCTTCATTAAAATTTAAAATTAATAATAAAATTCATATTTTAAAAGACTTCGTCATTCCAATCATTTCGAAATCATCTATTTTTACTGATCTCACTTTTCAAAATATTTTATCTTTTAGTTATGAACCTAAACAAATATTTATTGGTCAACCTCTCATTTGTGAATGGATTCTTTTTAGTAAACAGGAGATAGATAGAATAGATTTATTAAATTTACCACTTATATCTGGCGGTGTCTTTAAAAAAATTGAAGTTCAAAATAACAAAGAAGTAATTTCTCTTTTTGATGAACAAATAAATAAATATACTATTTTAAAGCTTCTTGTTTTACCTGATTCGACGCTTTTATCATTTGATAAATTTGACTTTAAGGTTTTTTTTCATGTGAATGATGAAAAAAAAGAATATAATTTAACCTTTCAAGATAAAAAAATTAATATATTTTCATTACCATCTACACCACAAAATTTCTTTGGACTTATAGGAAATTATTCTATCAGCTATAACTTTAAAAGAGTAGAGAATAAGAATAATATCTTTTATATTCTCGAAATCATTTTTACTGGTAAGGGCAATCATAGATATATAAATTTTAAAAAATTAAAAATAGAACAACAGCATTTCAATATTTTCGGTCCAGATATAATCCAATCAGAAGACAGTGTTATACTCGATTATTATCTTTATCCAAAACAAACTGGATTTATAAATTTAGATCAAATAAATATTCCTGTTTTCAATACAGATAAAAAAGATTATGATACTTTCATAATACCGAAATCTACATTTTATATTTCCCAAAACTTCGATCAATTGTTTAGTAGTTTTAATTTTACAAAAAATATTCAACAATTTTCAAATAAGAATATCTCGAATTTTTTTGATTTATTTAATTTTATAGATATCTACTTAATATTTTTAATGTTATTTTCACTAATTATAATCAGTTTGTTTGTAAACAAAATCTTCAATCAATTGTCTTTTAAGCAAAATATTAAAAAATATGATAATCAAGATATAATAAACTTATGGCATACCTTTTACAGATTGAATAATTTTAAAAATGATTCAGAAATAGAAAAATGGATAGATAATCAGCCAAATAGGATAAAACAGATAATTCAGAATGTTCATTCTGTTTATTACTCATATTTTTTAGGTAATTCAATAGATTTAAATTCAAGAAAAATCAAAAATATTGCAAATAATTTTCAAAAATACTTAAGAAAGAATTATAAAGTAAATAAATAATAATATGAAAAAAAATAAAAATATTTTATCTTCATTTCTCATCAAGACTATTGTATTAACACTGTTTTTTTGTATTTCATTTTTTTTCTATTACTATTTAATGAAAAATAAAATTAATGAATATGACTTATTGTTAAATAAAGCATTAGATTTGGTAGATAAACAAAATTTTCTCGAAGCACTAGACATTTTTGAAGAAATTTACTCCAAAGGATATAGAACTATTACTATTGTACAAAACTGTATCTATTCTTATCAAATGACAAATCAAATGAATAAAATGTACATATTTATTCGAAGAGCTTCTATAGATAATGGTTTTAATCCACCATTTAATAAATATATCAATTCTATCATACCTGATGATTATAGTTGGTTAAGTAAAATTACTTTTATTGATTATATTAACAATTTTATTATTTTTTTAATTATTCTTATTTCAATATTAATAGTCATCATTTTTTATTTTATAACTGATGATAAAAAAAGGTTAGTAGTCTTTTATTTAATTTTAATATTATTAAATATTTTCTTTATATCTTTATTTTTCATAAAATTAAGTTACTATTTACATAGAAATGAAGCAATTTCAATAAATTCAGCAGATATATATAATTTCCCTATTGAAAATTTACAACCTTCTTTTACAATAAAAGAATACTTAAAATTAAAAATTATTACCTATTATGGTGATTTTGTTTTAATAAAACTTCCAGATGGGAAAAAAGGTTGGATTTTAAAGAAAAACATATTAAAGGTTTTCGATGATAAATGAGAAAAACAATATTAATGAAATATTCAAGTTTATAATTACTGAAAGAAAATCATTTTTAATAATAGCCATTGTAATAATTTCTTTTCTTTTAATATCAATATTCTTTTACAATGATCTTATTAAAGAAGAAAGAACATTTTTCCAAAATAGAATAATTGCTAATTTTAATACCAAATTAGATAGTACTTTATCTTTTATTTCCAAATCTATCTTATCATTAAATTTAGATACCCAATCAAATTTAAATTTTTATTCATCAATATTGAATCAGATCGAACAAAATTATTTTATAAATTTTGCAATTATTTTCCCAAGACTTAGTAACTTAATTGAAATTTCTCAAAAAGAAATTGAAGAGGAAACTAAACAAGATGCATATTTAGGTTATTTATCTGCTTTAAGTGCATATGAAAATAAAAAATATCCTTTGGCAGAGTCTTATTTGCTTGAGAATATTCAGACCCAGGGTAATTTTTTATATACAACTATCGAATCATACAGATTACTTATTCAAATTTATCAAGAAACAAACAATCTTTCTCAACTATCTATCTACTGTAATAAAGCATTATCATATATTTTATTTAATAATATAAAGACACCATTTTTAATAGAGATACTTGAAATTTTATATAATATTAATCAAAATATAAACATCAAAAGAAGTATAATAATTCAATCATATTTGTTTTCTAAGATATACTCGCTTAACATCCCTGAAAATTATAATATAAGTAAAAAGACAGAAATTAAATCTAAATATATCTTAGATTATATCACTTCTCAATCATTTCAAAAAGAATACTTGACATTAAAGTCCACAGTTAACAATTCTGGTATCCACTTTTTCAGTTTATTGGATCAAAACAATGCAATATTTATAAATTTTTTTCCCATGAATTCTCAAATAATTACTTTAATATACTCTTTTGATCTTGAATATTTTTCGCAACTTATGCTAGATAATTTAAAGTCTTATGAATTTAAGTTTTCAATAAATATGGATGAGTTTACTAAAGAAACCGAGGCATATACTCTTTTTAAGGTTTCTGACATAACTATAGGAACATATAGAAAACTCTATATGGCATTGTATGTTAGAAATAGTGAACTTTTAGGTTATTTAAGCCAGAAGAGATATAGAATAACTAATATAGCCTTTGCCATATTAGTTTTTCTAATATTTATTACAATTTTAATTCTTTTTTCTTTTACTTTAAAGGAGTTTACATTAAACAAGTTGAAATCAGATTTTATATCGATCACATCCCATGAATTAAAAACACCTATTACAGCTATGCAATTGATGCTTGAAACAATTATAGATAGATATCAATCATTAAATGATGATAAAAAGGTTGAATATTTAACCAATATTTTTAAGGAAACAGAAAGACTACTCTTTTTAATAAATAACTTATTAATATATTCTAGAAATGAGAAAAATAGACAAAGTATAATTATTTCAAATGTAAATCTTTATCAAATATTAAGTGATGTAGTAGAATTCTTTAAAATAGATAAAAAATTTATGAAAATATATATTGATTTTCCAGAAAATGATATAATTATTGAAGCAGATACTCATTCTTTAAAACAAGTTTTTTATAATCTTATAGATAATGCCTATAAATATAGTAAAGATGAAAAAGTGTTAGAAATTAAAGTGATAGATGAAAAAAACTATGTTAAGTTAAAATTTAAGGATAATGGCATAGGTATTAATAGCAAGGAATTACCTTACATTTTTGAAAAATTCTATAGAGGTAGTGAGACTAATTTTATTCCTGGAACTGGACTTGGACTAAGTCTTACTAAATCTATTATAGAAATGCATCAAGGCAAAATAACAGTTTCTTCCCAGGAAAATATGGGAACTGAATTTACAATAATTTTACCTAAAAAGCAAAAAAACTTAAAAAGGAGGCTTTTAAATGAATCAAAAGAAAATCTTACTGGTTGAGGATGAAAAAGGGATACGAAATGTTCTTAAAGATAACCTTGAGTATGAAGGTTACAGTATTATTGAAGCTGAAGATGGTGTAAAAGGTCTTGAAATTGCAAGGAATGAAACCCCTGATTTAATAATTCTTGATCTTATGCTACCACAAATGCATGGTTATGATTTTATAAAACAATTGAAAAAAACACATCCTGCTATACCAATAATAATAGTTTCTGCAAAATCTGAAGAGATTGATAAGATTAAAGGACTTGATCTTGGTGCTGATGATTATATAACAAAACCTTTCCAGATAAGAGAATTAGTATCTAGAATCAAAGCAATATTTAGAAGATACAATAAAACTCCAGAAACTATTCAAAGTTTTTCTTTTAAGAATTTTATGATCGATTTTGATAAAGGTATCTTTTATAAGAATGGTGAAAAAGTAGATATTTCATTCTATGAATTTGAGATATTGAAATTTCTTATCCTAAATAAAAATAAACCAGTTACTAGAAATGATATAATAGAAACAGTCTGGAAGGCTGAGGGAGCTATTTCTTCAAGAAATATTGATACCCATATCGTAAATCTAAGAAAATTAATAGAAGATGATCCAGCAAACCCAAAATACATTAAAACTGTTTTTAGAATTGGATATAAATTCGAAATTTAATTATTTACAAAATATTGTAGATATTTTTTTTAAGTATTTTTTTCATAAATGTTTACTAAATTGAAATTGATTAAGCATTTTATAATTTATTGTTTTATTTTATAAAATTTAAATGAATTGGTGTGTATAAAGCAATTTTTTTATATAAAGCTCTTTTAAAGAGTATCTAATGAATTATCCATAGATTGTTGAATAATATTCTCAATGTTTTGCTCTGTTTCTGCTAATGAATTGAAAAGCTCTTTATCTATTAATTTAACTATAAAGGGATCTTTTTCAAGAATAAGAAGGGTTTGAGAATCCTCCCATATAAATTGTTTTTGATTTACAATTGGTGTACCATATTTTGAGTATAATCTTGAATATTCTTCATAAACTGAAATATATTTAGATTCAAAAAAGAAGATAATCATAGAAAGTGTGTCTCTGTAAAAAAAGAAAAGTATTTTTCTAAAATATGGAGGAAATATAGTAGCTACTACGCTTTTATCTGGTTGATTAAAATATACTTCAAGTTCACCTTGAATTGTTATATTTTTCTCTTTTGCAATTTTTTCAAATTCAGTTCTTTGTATACCTAGGTTTATTCCTTGAAAAGATCTACTAATTTTTAAATTTTCATTATTTTGTTGAGCTATGAGATTAAAACAAAATATGAAGATAAATATAATTAAGATAACTATTTTTTTAAACATATAAAAATAAATCCTTACAAAAAATTATATTTACTCCTAATTTTTATAATTGTAACTCAAATAGGCAGCAGCTATTGAGAAAGCAGATGCAACATTAATTACATTTTTAGTTCCAAATTGAGGTATTTCCAATATTAAATCTGCTCTTTCTAAAATATCTTCGCTAACTCCGAATTCTTCATTCCCTATAACTAAAGCAATTTTATCTGTTATTTTAACTTCCCATAAATTCTGGGACCCTTTCCTTTTTTCTAAAATGACTAATTTAAAATTTTCCTTCTTTAAAAAACTAGTTAATTCATCTATATTATCTATAAATACTATTTCAATTAGTTTTTCGGCATTCATAGATGTTCTATAAATTTTTTCTAAAGGTAGTTTTGATGAAATCCCATATAGAATCACAATACTAAATCCAAAGGCTTCAGCACTTCTTATTATTGAGCCAACATTAAAAGGTGACCTTATATTATCTACTATTACTACAAAGTTATTTAATTTCTTTACAGAATTTCCATATTTCGTATAGTTTATATAATCAGATTCAAAGTTGCTTAAACCTATCTTATCTGACAAATTATTTCTTATTTCTAAAAGTAAATTCTTTATTGGATTTTGTTTTTGAGATTCAAAATTGGTCAAAATCTTATTTAATTCAAATTCTAAACTAGATAATTTGCCGTGTATTTTTAGGTATCTATCTAATTTTTGTAGATCTGCTAATAAATTTGATCTTTCACCTATATCTAAATCAAGTAGAATTTTATCTGCTAGATTAAAAATTTTTTTTGCTTGATTTTTCTTGCCAAGCTTTTCGAAATTTTCAAAATTTCCCATTATTCTATATAAATAAACCTTTTTGAAAAAATATCGAAATTTATCTTTAAGTTAGCCTCATTAAGCAATTTTATAACATTAGTTTGATTTTCTTTAAGTTCTGTTTTCAATTTTATTACATTTTCACTTATAACAAATTTAATATCAATAAGATTAATACCTTTATTCTTAAAAAGATCTTCTATATTATTACGAATATTTATTATATTCATCTTAAATATTTCGTTTTCATTAAATTCTGTCTGGAAAGGGATTATTAATGATTGAATAACTTTAGTTTTATTTCTCCAAGATTTTATCGATTCTATTTCTTCTATCATTTCAAACTTAAAACCTTCGGGTAGGAATTTATTGTAAAGTTCACAGAACTTTTTATTATCAATTATAAGATTAAATGATTCAAATAAAACAATATCACCAAAAGACTCCATTCCTATAGGTGATGGAAATGGGAAAAAGATTTTTGGCATAGGATTAAATCCCTTAGAATATTCAAATTCTATGCCAATCATTTTTAATATTCTTATAAAAGTTTGGTAAAAATCAAGATGACCTAAAAATTTATAATAATTAGACTTAGAAAATCTTAAAAGATAGGTCTTTTTCTCCTTTATTTTAGGCAAATTTGTATTTTGAAATTCTTTATCTACCTCTTCTAATGCAGATAGAATTTGGTCTTTTGTATATAATTTAGAAATTGAATTTTGAATATCATCTTTACAAATAGTACAACCTTGACAACTTGAGTTTAAGCAACTTTGAGTAATTTTACTTTCTCTGTACCTTTGTTTTTCTTCTTTAAGATAATTTGAATATTTATCTGTTTCAAAAATCGATACCAAATCAACTTTATGAGAAATGCAATATGGTTTCTGAGAATAGATGTCTAGAATTTGATAAAAATCTTTATTCTTTTTCTCGTCCCAAGCATCAAAAGATATATTTTCATTATAAGCAAGACCTAAAATATAAGAGGCATCAAAAGAAGCATTTGCAAAATAATATTCAATAAAAGAAGAATATGGGTCATGATATTTTATAGAAATTCGACTCCCTTTGAAACTAGTTTTAATTTTATTTACCTTTTTAATAAATGAATCTATCGAGATTTGTTCATCAAAACAAAAAGGAGTGAAAGGTTTAGGTATAAGCAAAGCTATACTAATATTAATATTTAATTTTGGAAACTTAGATTTAATCTTTTTAAGAAGCTCAATAATTTCATCTTCCTCATTTGAAATTTCTGGAAACCCTATAATAAAATATAATTTGACAAGTTTCCAGCCTTTTGCATACAGATTTTCTATTATATTGAAAAATTTATTTTCATCAAACTCTTTATTTATTTTATCTCTAATTTCCTTACATCCTGCTTCAACAGCAAAAGTCAACCCTGCCTTTCGAACAGAACTAAGAGAATCAAATAGTTCTAAATCAAAAGAAGAAACTCTCAATGAAGGAACGGAAATCGAAATATTTTTATCATTACAATAAATTTCAAGAGCATGAATTAGTTGTTTTATATTTGTGTAATCCGCAATTGATAAACTTGATAAGTTACATTCTTCATACCCAGTCATTTTTAATGACCTTATAGCAAAAGTTGCCACCTCTAGTGCATCTTTCTCCCTATATGGCCTATAAATAAAAGAAGCTTGACAGAATCTACATCCATTTAAACATCCTCTTGCCACTTCAATAGATAACCTATCTTGTACCGTCCTAACAACTGGTAAAATATTTACTAAAGGATAGTTAATTTTATTTAAATCTTTTACTATTCTTCTTTTTATATTTATATTTTTCAAATCTGGAAATCTAACTTTATCCTTCAAATAACTTAAAAATTGAATATGACAGTCATCAATTCTTTGGTCTTGTTTGACTGATTTCTTCACAATAAAATCAGTTTCAATTTTTATAAAAGTATTATCTTTCTTAAAATCTTCATAGTGTTTTTGAATGGTTTCATTAAATGAAAAAATACCTGTAATTTCAGTTAATTTTTTTATTCTTTCGTATCTAGATAACTTTCTTTTTTTATTTTCTTTATCCATTTTTACTATTTCATATATTGCTTCTTCCCCCTCTCCAAGAAAGAATAAATCGATAAAAGGCGATAAAGGTAAAGGATTGAATGTAGAAACGCCACCAATAATAATTATAGGGTCTTCTTCGTTTCTTTGAAAGGTAAATGGAAGAATCTTAGCTAGTTTAAATAAATAAAGAATATTTGTATATGTTAATTCTGTTTGTAATGTAATAGTCCATAGACTGAAATCCTTTACTGGAGTCCAGGATTCTAAAGATAGTAATGGTATATCTTCTAAAAGTAATAATTTATTTAAATCATCATCAGGTAAGAAAACTCTTTCACATCTCACATCTTCAATGCTATTTATAAAATCATAGAAATATTTAATTGTTAGATTGGACATTCCAATCTCATACATATCAGGATAAGTTAAAGCAACATTATATAAGTCACTTTTAGTATTTGAAAAGTGGTTTCTTTCTATTTCAATAGTATTATTATAAGTAAATTTTCCTGGTATAATATTATGAATGGAATAAGGCTCTAAACCAATATATCTAGCTGGTTTTAATACTTTTTTTAAAATAGCCTCAAATTTATCTTTGTATTTAATATTTTTAATATATGCTTGATCGAAATATCTTTCTTGAATTTTATTTATCATCAGGATACCGAATATCTTTTCATTGAAATATTTAATACTATCATATAGGCAAATATTGAAGTCATTAAACTCGAACCACCATAAGAAATGAAAGGAAGTGGAACACCTGTAATAGGCATAAGTCCTATTGTCATACCGATATTTAATATTGTTTGATTAAAAAAATAACCAAATATACCGGCAAGAACAATTTTATAATAATAAGAAGTTGTGATCTTAATCAAACTTAAAATCTTATAATATATTATCCCCCACATTATTAAAATACCGAAGGAAAGTAAAAATCCCCCCTCTTCACCAATAATTGAAAAGATAAAATCGGTACTTCTTTCAGGTAAAAAGCCAAATTGACTTTGAGTTCCCTTGAATAGACCTTTACCAAAAAGTCCTCCAGCACCTATGGCTATCTTACTTTGAATTATATTGTATCCAGATCCAAGTTTATCCAACTCTGGATTTACAAATACTAAAAGTCTTTTTTTTTGGTAATCAGCTAAAATTTTATCTGCAATAATGCTCAATATCAATGATAATCCGACTCCGATAAAAATTATAGAAATTCTCATCAATAAGCGAGACTCAAAGTTTATAGAAATAAGTAAAATTATTATCCCTGTTATAATTAATAATAAGCTAATAATCAAAAAATACTTATTTGAGAATATAATATTTTTTATAAAAACAGAAGTATCAATTATTTTAATATATACTCTAAGAAGAGGCAAAGAGAAAATAAAAATACCCATTATTATCATTAAAATTAACATTTCCGAATTCAAATCAGCAAAAAATCCAATAGTTATAAAGATCAATAAAAAAATAAATGCTGAACCGAAATCTGGTTGTTTAAGTATCAATAATACAGGTATAATTGTAATTAAAAGAGCTATAAAAAAGAATTTGATAGATTTCCTATATTTATCATCATTCTGATACAATGAAATTATTTTAGATAAAAATAATATATAAAAAATTTTCATGAACTCTGATGGTTGAATGCCTATTGGTCCAAACCTAATCCAACTTTTTGAACTTCTAACTCTTGTACCAATAAGTAAAGTTAAAATCAGAAGAAATATTCCAAAAAGATAAATAAACTCAGAAATATCATTTATTTTTTTTAAGTCGATTAACAATAAAAATATTCCAAAGATCAATCCAATGGATCCATAGATAATCTGATTCAAAAACCTATATTTTAAGCTGGATATATTTTTTGTTCCTGAATAGATAAACAATACGGAAACTACCATAAATATTAGCAGAATAATTAGTAAAGGTAAATCTATAAATGATATTTTAATCTTTTTATCACTCATTTTTTTTGTTTCCAAATTATATTTTCATGAAAACTTTACTCATCATCTGTTGGTTTAAGACCTTTAGAAATAAGTTTTAAATATTTTTTGTACCATGCTTTTTGAATATCCAGCCGTGCTTGTTCTAAAGTTTTATTCCCAAAATACATATCAAAAAGAATTGATGCTATAGGAGCTGCAATTGAAGCGCCATATCCAGAATTTTCTACCATTACAGTTATTACAATCTCAGGGTTTTCATAAGGACCAAATGCAGTAAACCAAGAATGAGGAAGCCCCATGCTTTGAGCGGTCCCAGTTTTACCTGCAATTTCAATCTCTGCGGTGGTTCCACCATATCTTGCTGTTCCCTCTTCTACAACCTTTTTCATCGCTTTTTTTACATATTTCCATACCCAATCCGCTATATTAGACTTCAGATAAATTTTAGGTTCTATTTTGTGAATAACCGTATTTGTATTGAGATCAACTATTTCATTAACGACATGTGGAAGGTAGTTAAAACCTTCATTTGCAATCATTGCAGTTGCAAGATTCATCTGCAATGGGGTTACCAATAAAAATCCCTGTCCAATTGAGATATTCAGGGTATCTCCATCGAACCATGGTTCATTGTACTTATTTATTTTCCACTCAGAAGATGGGATAAAACCATTTGATTCTCCAGGTAAATCTATACCACTTGCTTTTCCAAAACCTAAAATTCTTGCATATTGATTGATAGTTGAGATAGATGTTTTTAATGCAGTATTATAAAAAAAGATGTTACAAGACTCTTTGATAGCACCTTCTAAATCAAGTAGACCATGTCTTCCAAGACATTTGAATTCTCTATCGCCCAGTTGAAATATATGATTGCAAACGAACTTGGTATTTGTATCTATTGCTTTAGAATCCAAGGCAAGAACAGACATAAATATCTTAAATGTCGAAGCTGGAGGATATTCAGCACTTATAGGTCTAAATAAAAATGGATTGTCTGGATTATTGTTTATCTGATTGAATTGTTCTGTTGTCATACCACTTATGAATAAATTTGGATCAATCGATGGGGAAGAAGCAAGAACCAAGATTTCCCCAGTTTTAGCATTTGTAACTATTACACTCCCCCTATAGCCTTGAAGAAGTTGAAATGCCGCTTGCTGAAGTCGTGAATCTATTGAAAGTCTAAGAGAATATCCATTTTCAGGTTCATAAACTATATTAGAGTCAATAATTTGACCCGTTGCATTTGTTTTTAGTGCTTTCTTGCCTTTTTTCCCTTTTAAGTATTCATCATAATATTTTTCTAAACCAAGTTTTCCTAATAAATCATTTCTATCGTATCCTTTTTTTGAAAGATAAATAAGCTCATTTTGATTAATCGGACCTAAATATCCTAATAAATGAAACATTATTTCACCAAAAGGATAGAATCTATAATAACTATTTTCACATCTAATATCTGGATATTCATCGGAATTTTCAAGTAATGCAGCTAAAACTTTTTCATCAGAAATCTGGCTGATAAATATTTTATCTCCAAAAGAAATCCTTTCATACTTGTCTTTTAACGAAGAATAATCAAACTGTAATATCTTTTGTAAAAAATTAAGTTGTTGATCAACCTCAGAAAAATTTTTCCTTTTTTTTATAAGAAAGATCTTCCAAAGAGGTCTATTATTAGCCAAAATAATATTGTTTTTATCAATAATAAGCCCTCTTAATGGTTCAATCGGTTCATATGTTTCAAGGTTTCTAATGGAACTTATAAGATAATTATAATTAGATATTATTTGAAGATTTAATAATCTGAAAGAAAAAAGAATTAAAACACCTATGGAAAATAAGATTAGAAAGTTAACTTTATTTTTCATACATTTTTTTTGAAAGCAAATTAATAACTGGAGGAATTGTGATAATAATATATAAGAAAGGCACTATTACTAAAGTATATAAAATATGTATGCCATATGATAACAATGTAGCAGAATAAAGTGTGAAAATCTCCTTAAAGATATAACCAAAAATATAATAGATAAATAATTTAATAAATAAACTTAACAATGTTAAAAGTAAATAGAAAGGAAGCGTTTTCATATATAGTAAAGATTTAAACTTAAAAAGTAATGCAGATATAACTGAAAAGGTTAAGGCATTTAGCCCTGCAAGATTACCAGAAAAAACATCTAGTAAAAAGCCACAAATAAATGAGTAAATCAAAACTTCATAATCATCTGCAATTTGAAAAAGCAAAATTATGGATACTAAAATTAAATCTGGCATTACATTTCGGATTGACATTATTCTATTAAAGATTGAAGAAAGTTGAATAAACAATAAAATAGAACCAAAAAAAATATAAAAGATAATTCTTTTAAAATTCATTACAATTCCAATAGTATTTATATATTATTCTTTAAATCTAATCTTTTAAGTTCATATTGATATTATTAACTTCATCAAAATTTATTATTATTAATACATATGATATTTTAGATAAATCTAATATAGGTTTCAATTTAATTTTTTGATAAATTGAGAAGTTTTGCTTTTGTATATCTATTGCTTTCCCAACTATAAGCCCAGGAGGGAAAACGCCACCATATCCTGCAGTTACAAAAACATCTTCATAAAAAATCTCTGCTTCATTTGGGAAATAGTCGACTTCAAGAAGCTGACTATCTGGAGAGTCTCCTTTAGCGATACCAGAATAATTTGTAAAAGTTTCTTTAACAGAAATCAGACAGCGAGAATCAAAGATAGTCATAACTTTGCAATAGAAATAATTTGTTTCTATGACTTTACCAACTAATAATTTTTCTCCATTTAAAATGGTATAAACTGGATTTCCTTTTTTTATTCCATTTATCGAACCTTTATTCAAAATTATAGTAGAGTAAAGATTAGATGGATCTTTCATAATTATTTGTGCAGGAATATTTTTATATTCAGATGATTGATGAAATTCCAGTAGTTTTTTTAATTCTCTATTCTCGTTCTCCAAACTTTCTGCTTTGAATTGAAAATCCTTAAGTTTATTAACTTCATTTTTTAATTGAATGTTTTCATCTTTTAATCTTTTTAATTCACTGACAGATGAAAATAGGTTAATAATATTTTCAAATATAAAGTTATATGCTTTTATAAAAGGATAGGCAATTGCTCCAAAGATAATTTTTGGAGTTAAAATGAAACTCGAAGTTGTAAAGAACATACTGCTAATAGAAATTACGATAAATAAAATAAAAGTAATACTAAATTTATTTTTTACAAAGTATTGATTCATAATAGATAATTTTGCTAAATAGACTTATATATCTTATTTTTATCAAGTGCTTCAAGGAATTTAGCTGTTCCCATAACTATCGCAGTTAATGGGTTTTCGGCTAAAAATACCGGTACTTTTGTTTCTTCGGAAATCAATTTATCAAAACCTCTTAAAAGAGAACCGCCACCAGCAAGAACTATTCCTCTATCCACAATATCCCCAGCAAGTTCTGGTGGAGTTTGATCTAATGTCTTTTTTATTTCTTCAACAATTTGATAAAGAGGTTCTTTTATAGCTTCTCTAATCTGATCAGAATCGACAACAAGGGTCTGAGGTAATCCTTTTATAGCATCTCTACCTTTTATCTCATAGCTTAATTTTTCATCACCATGAAAAGCACTACCAACTTTTATTTTTATATCTTCTGCAGTATTTTCTCCAACAATAATATTATGCTTCTTCTTTAAGTAATTTATTATTGCTTCATCAAATTCATCACCTGCGACTCTAATTGCGTTTGTAACAACCATTCCACCAAGAGAGATAATAGATATTTCAGTAGTACCACCACCAATATCGACAATCATATGACCAGCTGGCTCATCTATAGGAATATTTGAACCAATTGCTGCTGCAAGCGATTCGGGGATAAGATGAATATCTCTTGCTCCCGCTTGCTCTATTGATTCTCTAACTGCCTTTTTTTCTACTTCTGTAATACAGGTGGGAACACCAACGACTACTCTTGGTTTCACTAAAGTAGATCTGCCTATAGCCTTTTTAATAAAATCTTTTATTAATTTATTTACAACATCAAAATCAGCTATAACACCATCTCTCATAGGTCTTACTGCTCTAATGGCTTTTGGAGTCCTACCAAGCATTTGCTTCGCTTCATTTCCTATAGCCATTATCCTATTTGTTCCAGTTTCTATGGCGACCACAGTTGGCTCATTGACAACTATACCTTTACCTTTAACATAAACCAAAGTATTAACCGTACCTAAATCTATACCTACATCACAAGAAAAGATGTCAACAACTCCCATTAATTACTCCTTTATAAAAGCTTTTTATTCATAAAAGTATATTATTTCAATGCTTTCAACAAATTTTTTGCCAATTCATTATTATTATTTAACATTATAGCTTTAGTAAGATAATTAATTGCGGTTTTTGAATCGTGCAATTGACTATAACAATATCCTAAATAATAATAACTTATGTCTGAATTCGGTGAAATATCAACACATTGTAAAAAATATTCAATTGCTTTTTTATAATCCTCTAAATCGACATATATTTTACCTTGAATGAATAAACTATCCTTTTTTAAATCTAAATCATTCGTATTATTTTCTATCTTTCTTAAAAACTTTAAAGATTCATCGAATTTGTTTTCATTCTTTAAGACCAATGAATAATAGTATAAAAATTTATAATCATTTTCAAATAAGGAAAAAATTTTTTGCATAATCTTTTTTGCTTTTTCAAATTCTTCCACTTCTACATACATTATTGATAATTTATATAAAAAATCTTGTTCTGAAATCAATGTTTTGGAAGTGTTAATTACTTTCATATACTTTTCAAAATACTTTATGGCATAAGGATAATAACTTTTCCCTAACTTATAATAGTTGTCACCAATGTAAAAATTTATATCTAATGGAATTCTTTCAAAATTGTCGTAAAAATTTGCACTTCTAAAATAAAGCAAAGAAGTTAAATAGTCACTTTCATAGTAATAAATAATTCCAGCCTTATAAAAGTACCACCAATTTAATTCTTCTGTTGAAGAAATACTTTTCAAAATTATTCTTAAGGCTTTATCATATTCTTTATGATCAATCAACCTATCGATATAAGATTTGGAGTAATTTTGCTTAAAAAAGTCTTTTATACCACTAAAAAATAAAAAATAGATAATAGTTCCAATAATTAAAGAAGATATTAATAAAATAATAATTGTTTTGAAATACGATTTTTTTCGTTGATTTTGATATGAACTATAATACATCTGTTAGACCTTATTTAGTGAAGGTAATTTACTGTAAAATCAGTAAGAAAAAAGTCAATAAAGAATAATTATTTCAAAACAAGGTTGATTAAATTATAGTCATGCTTTAATAAATCCAATATAGCTGAATAGACCATGGTGGTTTTAGATAATTCGGTTGTTTCTCTATCAATATCCACATTATTCCCATCATTTCTCATAGATGAAGCATAGTCCAATACTATATTTGGTTTTACATCTTTCCAATTTATTGGTATTTTAAATGGTATATGTCTTTCATTAGTGATATTAGCTTGTAAAGATTGATTCTTTTCAGATTCAAAAGCCCTTTTAAGTTGGGCTTCAAAAACTACATTGCTTCTCTTAAATCCGGGGGTATCTGCATTAGCAATATTATTCGCAATGACCTGATATCTTTTATTATTAACCTCTATTCCCTTTTTTAATAGTATTAATGTTTTTTCTGAAAATTTATTTATAGCAAAATTATCCATAACCACTCCCATTTTTTATTTCGGTATAAAAATTAAAACTTAAGTAAAGAATTATTTATAAATACGATAAATATTAAGGGGAGGGGAAGGTTAGTGAGAAATCTTCGCATTTATAATCATTTTATAAAAGCCTTATTTGTTTATTTTTTTCTAATATTTTTTTCTCAAGTTTGTTTAGCTTATAGTATTGATGATTTTTTACTTGACATTTTGATGTTATACCAAAATGGATTGGATTCAACTTCAAAAGAAGCAGTTGTAACAAGAATTTCATTATTTTCTAAACTTTTGGAAAAAGATAATGAGAAACTTGCAGAATTAGCAATAAAATTATCTAATTTTAACAAAAAACAAAAATTTTTAATTTACAAAATCTTAAAAAATTACTTAAACGAAAATATAATAAATTACCTTTTTCCAGATATTAAAAAGCCAATAGAAATGGACATTAATTCAAAAATCAACGATAAAACGGCAAGCATGACTATTATCGATGAGAACTATATATATAATAATGATGAAAACAAAGAAAAAAGCAATGAAGATAAAAAAGATGATGATAAAAAGCTAGACAATAATTCACAAAACAACAACCAGACAAAAGAAAACACTACTCAAACTTCTAACAATCAAGACAATAATAATAAAAATAACAATAAAAACACAAATAATAGCAATAATAATCAAAATAATAGTCAAAGTAGCAATAACAACAATGATAGTCAAACCAACTCTTCGAATCAAAAAACAGAAGAGAAAAATAATCAGACTAATAAACAGGAAAAAACTGTTTTCAACATTGAAGGATTAAAAGTTCCTCAGATTCAAGAAATATACAATAAATATACAATAGCAGAACTTGATAATATTTATAAAGATGCTGTAAAACTTTATTACAACAATGATTTGAACAAAGCCTTTATAGAGTTTTGGATATGTCTTGTTAATAATTTCAATCCAGAAAATTCATCGTATTATCTTGCTTTTATATATGAAAAAGAACAGGATTTTGACTCTGCTATTATTTTATACAAGAATTCAATTAATATATTTTTAGCAAAACAATCAGTAGATTCCAAATTCTTAAGTTACCTTTTTAAGAGATTAGGAATATCTTACAATCAAAAAAAACTTTTTGAGGAAGGGATACTTTATCTTAAAAAATCTATAGAATATTATCCTGCTGATGGAGAAGCATACTTTCAAATAGGACTTGCCTATTATAATCTCCAAAACTATGATAAGGCAAAAGAATATTTTCAAAAAGCTTTGCAATTTGGTTATCAAAAAGCTCAAGAATACCTTAAAAAACTAGGATAAATTTACCTTCTAGGATAAATTTTTCTTAATATTTTTAATTTCTTTAAATAAGTCTATTTCAGTAAGAGTATCTATTCTTTTAAGACTATTTCTATAAGTTTCAAATTTTTTTATATTCAGTATTTTTTGGATAGATTCCCAATTCATTGCTGTATTTAAGTAGGATGATTTAGAAATTACATATCTATATAAAGGATACCTTCTATGATGAGTTCGCTCTTCTTTAGCAAGAAATGAGGAGCCTATCAAAAATAAATTTGGCTTTTTATCATTATAAATTATCTGAAATTGTTTATATAATGTGGGTAATGTAGCTCCATAAAATGGGAAGATTGGAAGTTTTTTTAGTATACTAAATTTTCTTTCTTCATCAGTCTGCAAATTTACAAAAATAGGATTTTTATTTATTCTTTTTAATATTGAAGGATGGATAGTAGTTGAAAGAATAAACGGGATAGAAAAATTTACAGTATTAAAGTATCCAAAAAAACCAGCATCGAAAATAACTTGATATTCTATTTTGATCTTTTTTTCCAACAATAAATTTACAGATGAGACTATGGAAATTGAAAAAAAATATTTATTTATAATATTTATATCTTCATTATCTAGTTGTTTTAAAACTTCTTCAACTTTATTTGATGCTCCCCAAAATATTAATCCTTTTTTCTCAGAAAAATCAAAATCAATTTTACTATTATCAAGACTCCAGTTTTTCTCTCCAATAATTCTTAAATTTCTAGTTATATTTTTTTCCCATAAAACAGAAAAATATTTTTCAGTCGAAATTGATTTATATCTTTTTTGTGCTTCTTCATTTATTATTTCAACCATTTTCTTTATATCTACTGTTGGGAAAAAAAAGTTAAGATCATCCAAAGGAATCAAATTTAATGGATTTTCAAGTAATAACTTAAATTTATTAAAATCATCATTATTAGCAAAACTATCTTGAAAATAGGATTCTATGAATTTTTCAAATTGAAAGATATTCTTTATTTTAATTAAACAAATTTTATTAATATTTACTTTAGTATTACCGTTGTAAAATTTATCTATACTAATTTCAACTTTTCTATCTTCTGGGATATGCAAGCAATAGACAACTATAAATAGATTGCTTAAAATAATTTTTGAATAATCTATTATGAAAAGACTTAAAATAAATGAATTAAAGGAAGAAAAAATAATGATAATCTGTAAATCCTTAATAAAAGAAGACTTTTGAAAAGATGGAATTAATAAATAATTCAAAAAATAAAAAAATGAAAGCCCTATACCATTTTCTAAAAATATGATTTTAGTTTTATTTTCTAAATCGACTTTATTGAATTTTTCACACGGCTTATATTTTGAGTATAAAAATTTATTATTTATCATAAAGGTTGGTGCACCATCTTTGGCAATTTCAAAATTATTTATATATTTATTGAAAAAAAAGTTTGCTAAATCTTTGGATAAAGAAAAATAATTTGAGTTATCAAAAAATCTTGCTTTTAATTCATTCAAATTCATTTTTTTTCTATGTTATATTTATATGCATTTTCAATAAAACTTTTAAATATAGGATGAGGTTTGAAAGGTTTAGATTTAAATTCTGGATGAAATTGAACTCCTATCCCAAATGGGTTATCTTTATATTCTACAATTTCTACTAAATTTTTTGTTATATATTTTCCAGAGATTATAAGACCTGCTTTTTCAAATTGATCTTCATATTTATTATTAAACTCATATCTATGTCTATGTCTTTCAAAAATAATGTTTTCGCCATAGATTTTTTCAGCTAATGTTCCTTTTTTAATGTTGCATTCATATACACCAAGTCTCATTGTACCGCCTTTACGATCAATAGAATATTGATCTTCCATCAAATGTATCACTGGATTTGATGTCTCTGTAAATTCTGATGAATTTGCATCTGCAATTTTTAAGACATTTCTTGCATATTCTATAACCATACATTGCATACCTAGACATATCCCAAAATATGGGATTTTCTTTTCTCTAGCTATTTGAATTATTGCAAGTTTACCTTCTATCCCCCTACTACCAAAACCACCAGGGACCAAAATTCCATCTGCTTGATTTATAACTTTAGTTAAGTTTTCAGGATTTTTTTCGATTTCTTCTGAATCTATTTTCATAATATTAAGTTCAACCTTATTTGCAATTGCAGCATGTCTCAATGCTTCATAAACAGATTTATATGAATCTTGAAGTTTTATATACTTTCCAACAACAGCAATAGATATCTTAGGTTTTTTAGAATCAACAATACTTATTATTTCTTCCCATTTTTTCAAATTCGGTTTATTTGATGCAAGGCTTAATTTTAATGCTATTTTATCTTGTAAACCTTGCTGAGTATATATAATAGGCAATTTATAAATGGAATCTACATCAGGAGCTTCAAAAACATCCTCTTCAGCAATAGAGCAGAACATGGCTATTTTTCTTTTCATTTCTTTACTTAATGTACCGGAAATCCTTGTCATAATTATGTCTGGGACAATACCTATTTGCCTTAAAACACCCACACTGTGTTGAGTTGGCTTTGTCTTATATTCTCCAGCAACTTCAATCTTTGGGATAAGAGTCAAATGGATGAATATTGTATTGTTTTTATTTGAAAGGCTGAATTCTCTTGCTGCTTCTAAAAAAGGAATAGACTCTATATCTCCAACAGTTCCACCTATTTCAACTATTTGGACATCTGGATTTACTTTATCTGATAGACTTCTTATTAATCTTTGTATCTCTGAAGTGACATGAGGTATAACTTGAACAGTTTTTCCAAGGTAATCCCCTCTTCTTTCTCTTTCAATGACATTTAGATAAACCTTTCCTGTGGTTATTGAACTTAACTTAGAAAGTTCAGAATCTGTAAACCTTGCGTAGTTTCCAAGATCAAGATCAGTCTCAGCTCCATCGTCTGTTACATAAACTTCCCCATGCTGATATGGTGACATTGTTCCCGCATCAACATTAAGATATGGATCTATCTTTTGCATAGCAACTTTATAGCACATTGCTTCTAAAATTGCCCCTATAGATGAAGCAGCTATACCTTTCCCTAATGATGAACAAACTCCACCAGTTATAAAAATATATTTTGTCATATTAACCTCTTGCTTTCTTTTCAAATTCTACAATCATATTTGCAAAATCAATTATTGAATTGAAAACCAGGACTTTTCCTTCCTCTTCAAGCATTTCAATTTTACTAAAATCCTCGTAAATTCTTTTATCTTTATATAAATAATCATATCTATGAATTATAACTGGAATTATCGAACAATTTTGAGCAAAATATATATCTGAAAGTCTATCTCCTAAATAAAAAGTGGATTTTTGATCAATGTTAAACATCGCCCTAAGTCTTTCGAAAAGACCTTTCGAAGGTTTTCTACAGTTGCAATAATATTCAGGAAGATGAGGACAATAAAAAAATCCATCGAAATTGAAGTTATAATTTTTAGTAAGATATAAATTTAAGTTTATGTAATTTGATAAGAGTGTTTTCTCTTCAAAATTACCTTTTGAAATTCCCGATTGATTAGATATTATAAATAGATTAAAGCCATTTTGTTTAAGCTTAATACAGGATGGTATCACATCTTCAAAGAAATATTTAACTTCAAAGGCAGGACTATAAACTTGATCCTGCATTAAAGTATCATCTTTATCAAAAATAATTGCCTTTAATTTCTGCATAACAATATATATCATTAAAAGAAAAAAAGTGAAGAATGTAATTATGAAAATTATATAAATTTTAAGAATTGCTTTTAATCTTATAGTTTATTTATATATATTATAGGAATATATCTTTTCTATCTCTTTTCTCTTTTTTTCCTTAGGCATTTGATCAGTAAAACCTAAAGCAATAAGAACTATTATTTTTCTATTAAATGGAATTTTTAGAAGTTTTTTAATTTTTTTTTCATCAAATATTCCAAGAATGCAGGTAGCCAAACCTATATCTGTCGCAGCAAGACAAAATTGCATAACGCTGCAACCAATATCGAAATTTGCGAAATTTCTACCCAAAGCTACCTGTCCTATTGAGAGTTCAATATTTTTTGGCTCTTCTGTAACGACTATGATAGCAGATGCGTCTTTTGCAAATTGGTTAAATCTTATTTTACCTATTGTCAAATATTCGACAACTTCATTTTTTAATATAGGGTCATCAATTACAATATACTTCCAAGGTTGACTATTAGAAGCTGAAGGAGCCAACCTTGCTGCTTCAAGACATCTTAATATTTTATCTCTTTCAATAACTTTATCTTTAAGAAAATTTCTACAAGAAAATCTTTTTTTAAAAAGTTCAAAAACTTCTTGATTCATTTTTATTCCTTTAATAAATTCATTTCATAAATTTCGCCAAATTCATCTTTGTCAATTCTATTGAATCCTATTTTTTTCAAATATGATGAGTGTAAATTGTGTGATGCATGGGTTCTAAGTTTGGTATATCCATGTTGAAAAAAATAATTTTTGTTTTTTACAAATAAAAAATCTGCAATCTTAAAATCTCTATAAGCTGGAATAACATAATCCAAATGTATATAGTCAAAGTTCTCTTTTTTTTCAATTATAATAAGACCAGCAGGAATAAGGTCTCTTAATATAAAAAAGTATCTTATATCCTTATCTTCCAGATTATTTAATATTTTATTTTTGCTCTTAAAATCAAATAATGGAAAAAATTTATTAATGTCTTTATTGTAAAACTCAATAAATTTTTGAAGATACGATGAATTTGACAATACTTCAAGCAAAGAAAAATATTCTGAAGTTTTAGACATTTTTAAAAGAAAATATACATTGACAAGACATATAAATAAGTTAAGAAAACCAACGGGATATGATTTTATTATAAAACCATAAATAGAAAAAATTAGACTTCCAGCTAGATTAAGTATACGAAGCCATATGACAGAACTCATCATAAGAGAGATAGCTACAATAAAAGAAGCAAGATAACCTAAAATTTCTATAATATGCATTTAAATTCCTATTTTTCAAAAATTTAATTAATTTTTTATTTTTATCAAAATAAAATTATTTGATTTTTCAAAATTTTAACGAATAATTTATTAAAGGTAGTTAAAAATGATTCGAACTTCACAGTTCCAGTTTAAAAAAGTAAAAAAAGATAGTTTCTTGTTTTCTATTACTATATTTCTAATCTTGTTATTTTCTTTTTCCTTCTTTTCTCAGACAGTACCGAAAGCGATAAAATTTCCAGAAAATGCTAAGGGAAATTATTTTGTAAAAGTTTTTTATGAAAAAGATGGTGAACTTTTCAATTTTTATTCTGTAAATCTTTTTGAGGTTCCTTTTCAACTTAAGGTTTATATAGGTAATTTGAGTTTATTCAAATATTCAGAATCTTTTCCTTTTTACTTTATTTCAAAAGCAAAAGAAGGGAAAAAGTTTTTATTTTCATTAAAAACAAATGAAAAAATAGAACCAAAATTCTGGCTTGAAATATGCGTAGGTGATCCTTTATCATCATCTATGGATAATTATATTTATACCCTTCCCTATGAACATAATAAAGAATTCTTTGTTTATCAAGGATACAATTCAAATTTTACTCATAAGGGCTCTGCATCATACTCGATCGATTTTTCTATGCCTATTGGAACACCTATTTGCGCGGTGAGAGATGGTATAGTATACAATGTTGTAGATAATAATAATAAAAGTGGTCTTTCAAGTTATTATGCTAAATATTCTAATTTTATTTCAATATATCATCCAGATGGGACTTATTCAATTTATGCTCATATAAAATATAAAGGAAGCATAGTTAAAGTTGGTGAAAAGGTAAAATCTGGACAAATCATTGGGTATTCAGGAAATACTGGAAGAACAAGTGGACCACATTTGCATCTTCAGATAAATTTACCAACATACATGTCACACAAAAGTGTACCTGTGCCCTTTTTAGATATAGATGGAAATGGTTACTATATCAAAGAGGGTAAAACTTATAGATCAATTCATATTGAATATCTTACAGAACCAGCCTATCAAAACTTTTTAAATAATATTAATTCTCAATTTGCTCTTTTCCCATTTATATATTATGTAAAACCAAGACATCAACCTTTACTTGACGATGATACAATAATAAATTATCCAGAAGAAGAATTTGAAGATTAATTATACTTCTCTATTTTAATCCTTTCTTATTTTAATCCTTTCGCAATTTTTATCACATTAATAGCTCCATCATAAATACCGATTTTTTTGTTTTTTACTATATTTTCACAAAATAAAGGTATTAAATCATCTTCTTCTATCAAAAGAGAAAGAGCTTGTAAAACTTGTCCTTCTTGTGAACATTCTATAGTTCCATCCCCTATTTCAGCAGATCTTATAGCTCCCCAAGCTTCATGCCCTCCAACTCTATGAATAAAAAGCTTAGGAACTGGATAATAACTTAATTCACTTGGTTTTGTTATTAAAATATCACTAAATCTCATTAAAAGATTAGTAAAGTATACCGCTGAGAAAATATCTTTATCATAAAATAAAATTATTTCGGCTTTATTTAAATCTTCTATTTCATTTTCAAAAAAATCTTTTGCACTTTCAAGATTTTCATATTTTCTATATTTCATATCAAAACTTTTAAGCAAATTCTCGATCTCATTTTTTCTATCAATATGGTCTCCACAGTTTATAAAAAGGCTTAATTTATCTTTTTTTGTATATTTTATAGATTCACTTATTATTTTTAATATAAGATTTTTTTGTGCTCCAGCTCCACCAATAGATATAAGGGTTCTTCTTGGCGCTTTATTTTTTACTCTTTCTATCCTTTTTTGACAATCATGTTCAACATTTTCAAGTATCTCATAATCTACATAATGTCCAACGAGAGATATTTGATCAGCTGGAATTGGATTTAATATCTGATTTTTTTCTCCCATTTCTCGTAAAATCCTATAACCAAAATAACTAGAAGGTCCTTGGATACAATGTTTTGAACCAGGAGCAAGATGAAGAGCCATTGGCCAATTGTCAACTATTGCATTAACAACATTTGAAAAACCAGCATGAATCGCAGCTTGTGCAGGCCATCCATGAGCAGCAACAAATGGAAAATTTTTAGGAAGAGAATTTAAAACAGGTGCAAAAAGTTCAGTCATATTTAAATCATCTAAATTATAAGTTAATTTTTTGAAACCTATTGAATTAAGTGGTTCCCAATATAATTTATCAAAAATTGGGAATTGTTGTGACAATCTTGAACCTAAAGAATATAGTGAATTCAAATGAGCTATTATTTTACTAGCACAGGAACCTTTTACATTCATAAAATCGAGCCAATATGGTGTAAAACCAAGAATTTTGGCAGCAGAAGAAAAAGCTAAAGACAATCTATAATGTCCATAACCCATTCTGATAGTTCCAATTATTACTCCTTTATTTAAATCTAGATCTTCTATTTTTTGTTCAAATTTTTCTATATTTTTGTTAACTAAAACCTTTATACCAAAATTCTCAGTCACAAGATTATTTATACTTATTGGGCAAAGTTCTATTTTTTCATTTGGAACACCAAATTTTTTTTCTAGCTTTTTCTTTTTTGAAATTGAATTTTTAACCTTTTTATCCGAAAATTTGTTTCCAAAAATATTATCTATCATGAAACACCTCTCAAAAAATTTCTAATTAAATTATACCACTATTAAAATTAATTTCAAAGAAAACAACTTAAATTTAGTTATTTCCTAGTAATAGATGATAAAATAATTTTTAATTAAATTAATTTATAAAAATTGAAGGGATTGATTAAAATTTGATTTTAATAATAAGTTTGATAATAAAAAATTCTGGGGTGTAGGGACTCGAACCCCAAACACTCGGAACCAAAATCCGATGTTCTGCCACTTGAACTACACCCCAACTGACATAAACAAGATAATAAAATTTTATAAAAAAGCAAGAGGGTTTAATTTATTTCTATTTTCTTACTAAATTATAAGGGATCAAAAGGATATCTGGATAATAGGATTTTTTAGCGAATCTTAACTCGGCAATTCCAAGATCATCCTCTCTATTTATATATTTGTACTTTTGAAGTAGATGCTTTGAGGTAATATTATTTATTACTTGGGGAATCCCTATATAGTTTATATCGAACTTTTCGAAATGAATGGTAGCCATATCCTGATTTTGTTTACTAAAAACAGAAAAAGCAATAATTGATGAATCAAATTCTATTATTATTAAACCTATATCTAATTCCTTAAAATAATTGCATGAATTTTTAAGAACTTTTAATTCGATCTCTAATAATTCTTTCTCTGAACTACTATCTTTTTCTAAATCCTTGTTTTCACTTTGTTCGACATTTTCATTTGTTCCAGTTTTTGCTTTATTTTTTGCCCACTTTTCAGCAAGTTCTACACATCTTCTAAATTCCTTACAATCACTATTGGATCTATCTAAAATTGTCACATTAAATTTAGGATAATATCTCATGAATTGAGATATTAAATTCCTTTTCTTATGGAACTTTCTACCACTCAAAAGAGCAAGTTTCTCAGTAAAATAAATATAGTTTGCATTATCTTTTGATTCAATCAGATTAAAAAATTTATTTAAACTTTTTTCATTTTGGTTTTGGACTTCAAGGTTTCTTATATAATCTTCATCAAAAAAGCAAAAATTCCCCGATAAATTAGAAGAAATAAATGAATCAGATACATACAAAATTTCATTTAGAGAAAAAGGTTCACCTACAGGCTTAAAAATAAAATCTGTTGATTTATTATATATAATTAATCTTTCTTCATAGATAGTCCAATAATAATCGTACACTATTGACCAAGAAAGAAGATTAAATAGATTTAAATCACAAAATTGTTGTGGAAACTTTTGAAAATAATCTAGAAATACTTCTTTATCCTTTATGTCGATCTTTTTAAATTCACCTATATTTTTAATTATCATTTTCTTCCTTTAATAAGTTACCTTTAAATATCATTGGTATAAAACCTTCCATATTTTCAAAACCAATTTTCTTATAGAATTCAGAAGAATCAGGAGTTGAAATAAGTGCGATCCAGTTAATTTTTTTAATCTTAAGGTAATTTAATATGTAAAGAACAAGCTTTTTTCCAATCCCTTTTTTTCTAAAATTTTTTGATACTACAACATCTTGAATATATGCATCAGAAACCTTATCAGATATTGCTCTACCTATACCGACAAGCTGTTTATTATAAAAAGCTCCAATAAAAATTAGACTATTTTTGATGATCTTCTTGACTCTATTTGGATCTTTTTCATCTTCATCATTCCACCAACCAGCCTCTTTATATAATGAAATAACTTCTTCTGATTTTATTTTTTTAATAATTTTTATTTTTATCTGTTCTCTCATGTATCTGTTCTTAACCAAGATATTAAAACAAACTATCCTTCTCTTTTATTTTTTCCCCAAGAAGTTCATATGCCTTTTGATTTGCTACCCTACCCTTTGGAGTTCTTTTTATATAACCCATCTGTATTAAAAATGGTTCATAAAAATCTTCTATTGTTCTCGTATCTTCTCCAATCGATACAGCCAAGGCATTTAAACCAACTGGGCCACCACCATAGTCTTCAATAATTGTTTTTAAAAGTTTAATATCATTCAAATCAAGCCCTTCCTCTGTTATCCCAAGTTCATGTAAAGTTTCTTTTACTATCTCGTCAAAAATCTCCTTTTTATTCTTATATGTAGCAAAATCACATACTCTTTTAACAAGATGAAGAGCTATTCTTGGCGTTCCACGACTGCATCTTGCTATATGTAGAGCAGCTTCAGAATTAACATTAAATCCAAGTTTAGTAAAAGCATTTTGGACAATTATTAGCATCGAGTCTATTGAATAATAATCTAATTTTAATATAAGACCGAACCTACTTCTAAGGGGTTTGGAAATATTTCCAGCCAATGTTGTTGCACCAATAAGGGTAAATGGTGGTAGATTTATCTTTATGCTTTTAGCTGTAGCTCCCTTACCTATGATAACATCTATATGATAATCTTCCATGGCAGGAAATAGTATTTCTTCTAGATTTATTTTCAATCTATGTATCTCATCAATAAAGATAAAATCATTTGATCTAATAGAAGATAGTATCGCAGCGAGATCGCCAGATTTTTCAACTGTTGGTGCGGATATTATTTTTATGTTAGAATTCATCTCTTTTGCAATTATTTGAGCTAAAGTTGTCTTGCCAAGTCCAGCTGGTCCATAAAAAAGGATATGGTCCAACTGTTTTCCTTTGGCTTTTGCTGCTGAAATGGCAATTGTGAGCTGCTTTTTAACATGATTTTGACCTATAAAATCCTCGAGTTTTTCTGGTCTTTGGATTATATTAATTCTTTCATCTTTTTGAAAAATCTTTTGAGGTTTTTCTTCATTTATCATTTTCAGATTCGATTTTTTTATTCCATTTTTTTTTTTGTTATCTGGCAATTTATTTTAATTTCACTATTTAATATCTTCTATCTCGTATTTCTTATTATTTTTCTGATTATTTCTTATTATATTTCTTTTATTTTTCTTATTATTTTTCTCGCAAATTAATCTTGTTTTTTATAAAAATACCACCAATAAAAATAGTCTCTATTGAAACTTAGATAACAGTGATAAAATGCTTTTAAAAGCATCTTCAAATTCCATCTCTTCAATTTTTTTACTGCTCTGTTTTCTAAAATTATTAATTGCCTTTTCTATTTCTAATTTAGAAAATCCAAGTGTTTGAAGACCCTCTACTAGTTCATTTATTATCGAAATGTTTCTGGTGGATAATTTGCCCAATTTGCCTGTAAGTTCAAGTATCACTTTTTGTGCTTGTTTTTGACCTATTCCTTTCACCTTTACAAAAAAATTTGCATCTTGATTTTCAATGGCTTCGATAAATTCTTCTGGTTTTCCGAAATTAAATATTTCAAGAGCCTTCTTAGGTCCTATTCCTTCTACTAGAATAAATTTCATGAAAAGATTTTTCTCTTCTTCTGTATAAAATCCGAACAATGAGAGTTCATCTTCTTTAACATGAAGATATTGATATAATTTTATTTCACTTCCTAATGGATAATCTTTCAAAGCAGTATAAGTATTTAATGATATTTTACATAGGTAACCAACACCACCAACATCAATAATGCATTTACCTATAGTAAGCTCGGTTAATTTGCCTTTAAGATAGGCATACATAAATTCCCTTTGTAATTATGAATTTTATTCTTTTCTTACTCAAAAACTAATATTATATTTTTTTATAAGATGAGTAATACCACAAGCAATAGCATCTGCAGCATCATCAGATTTTGGTGATTCTTCAAGATTAAAAAATCTTTTAACCATACTTTGAACTTGTCTTTTACTTGCTTTACCATATGAAGTAACAGAAAGCTTAATCTCTAAAGGTGTATAGTTATATACTGGTATTCCTCTTTTTTCACTGAGATAAAATATAACTCCTCTTATTTCAGAAACATGCATTGCAGTAGTTATATTTCTTATAAAAAAAAGCTGCTCGATGGCTATTTCTTGTGGATTATACTTATCACAAATAGAAAGAAAAGAATCTCCAATTTCAGCAATTCTTTTCTCAAATGATTCAATCTTAGTAGTTACAGTACCATATACTACAAGTTCTGCACAATTTTTTTCAATATCAGCATCAATTATAGAAAAACCAAGGATTGCATATCCGGGGTCGATGCTTAAAATTCTCACGGATTAACCTGAAGTTTGTTCATATTTTTCAATTATTGCATCATCTATGTCATAATTAGCATAAACATCCACGACATCATCATTTTCGTCTAGAACATCTAAAAGTTTTAACATCCTAATGGCTTCATTTTCATCAAGTTTAATTGTGTTATCTGGGATCATAGTTGCTTCGACAGAGGTGTATTCTACTTTTTTTGAGTCTAGAATTTCTTTTACATTTTCTGTTTCATTAGGGTCGATATAAATTTCCCATGTGTCTTCTTTTAATGCATAATCATCTGCGTTTATTTCTAAAGCAAGACCTTCAATATCATCTTCATTATATTTAGACTTTTCTAGAGTAATGACTCCCTTATACTTAAACATCCAACCAACACAACCATTTTCACCAAGATTTCCACCATATTTAGATAGAGTTGCCCTTATTGCAGAGGCAGTTCTATTTTTATTATCTGTTAAAGTCTTAATCATCATTGCTACACCTGCTGGACCATAACCTTCATAAAAGATCTCTTCATAAGCTTCGCCTTGAATTTCACCAGTACCTTTTTTTATTGCTTTATCAATATTATCTTTTGGCATATTCGCAGCTCTTGCTTTTGAAACAACCGCTCTAAGTCGTGGATTCCCATTGATATCTCCACCACCTATTCGTGCTGCAACCTCAATTTCTCTAATAAATTTGGTAAAGAGTTTGCCTCTTTTAGCATCATTGGCACCTTTTTTATGCTTAATAGTTGACCACTTATTATGACCTGACATTTTTCCTCCTACATAAGTAATACCAAAAATTTATATTTTTACAAGAATGTTACAATTTTATTATTTAAAATAATAATAGATCAAATCAAAAATATTACTTTTTTTATTGATTTAATGGTTTTTGTATATTTTTTTTATCTATTATCACCCATAAACCAAGTATTATGAATATAACTGGCCAAAATTTTAATATATTGAAAGAGATAAAAAATAAGCATAAAGATACCAAAAAAAGAATAATTGCAGGTATTGCTAAATCCCTTTGTTTTCCTACTATAGAAGATATAAAGAAAGAAATACTAACTATTAAAATCAAAATTGGCCATAGTTTATTGAAATTTACCCAGGAAGTAAAGATATTATAAAAGAAAAATAATGAAGATAAAGATAATATTATAGCTGGAATATAAAAGATATATTTTGTTCTTGAAGACATTAAAAATAATAATACACCTAGAATTAATAAGCCCAATGGCCAAAATTGAATCTTCCAGTTATACATATTTCCAATTATTAGAAGTGTCCCTATTATAATCAACAAAATACCTATAATTTTTTTCATAAATTTACTAAATTCTATTCGTTTTTATCTTCAGATTTTGCCGTTCTTTTAAAATTTTTAGAATCAAAAATTATCCATAGACCTAAAATAATAAGTGCAATTGGCCAAAATTTTAAAAGGTTCAATGAAATAAAAAATAACCCAACTGTAATAATAAGGAGAATATTTGCAGGCACAAAAAAACTTGACTCTTTACCAACAATAGCTGTTATATAAAAAGCTAAACTTACTGAAAATACATACAAAGGCCATAAATATTTTTGATAACTCCAATTTGTTGCGACATTAAAGAAAAAGAAAATAGCTAAAAATGTAAGTATTGTCCCTGGAATATAAAGTCCATTATTTTCTCGACTAGCTCCGAAAAGAAAAAATATCCCAGGTATTAAAAGAGCAAGAGGCCAAAGCTCTAAATTCCAATTTAATGAATAATTAAAAATCAAAAAAACACCAACGATAATAAGCAAAATACCAAATATCCATCTATTCATTTTTCCCTCCTATTTTTTAATTTCAAATTTAATCTTTTTCTCTTTCATTATAATTTGCTAATTTTTTTGTATTATATCAAATTTTAAAATTAGTTCTTTCCGTTTTCTATTTTATTATAATTTGCTAACACGTCTTTTACTGTCTATTTGTGCAACAAGAATATACCTTTTTAATATAAAATAAATAAATATTAGAAGTGGAACAATTGCAAGTCCATATAGAATTTTTACAAAAAGAATATAATCATATAAACCATGAAAAAAAGATGAGAGAGAAATAGCTAAAAATAGAAAAACGTATTTTTGGGTCTTATTATATGCAAATTTTGCTCTACCAATGTAAAATCCCATAATTGCAGCAAAGAATGAATGAGCAGGCACTGAAAGAATAGCCCTCATAATTCCTACTGAGAAACCACCTTTTATAACATAAAAGATATTTTCAAAAGTTGCAAAACCTAAAGATACAGCGACAGTATATACTAATCCGTCCATAATTTCGTTGAATTGTGAAGATTTATAAGGTCCAACCATAACCATAAAATATTTTGAAGATTCTTCTACCAATCCAACCACTATAAAAGCTTTTATTATCTGCACAAAAAATCCAGAAAACATATTTAATATAGTAGATTCTAGCAAAATTTCAAGAACAACAGCAATAATTGCAGAAATAAAGCCCAAAAAAAATGAAACAAGAACTTTTCTTACAGGTTCTGGCTCGTATTTATCCAACAAATAAAAATAAATAATCAGAAAAACTCCCGGGGCTATTGCTAAAGCAAAAAGGCCAAATATCATATTATTCCTTCTTTTTTAATTATATAATAATAAATTTTTTTAATCTTAAAAGTCAACTTACACTTTTGTAGAGATAATTTAATAATTTTTTCTATGCTTAAGTATGCATTCGATTATCAATAAGTCAATTGTTGAAAAAAGATTTTTCATCAAGTTTTATAATATAAACTGCTGGTTGTTCATATGGATGAACATCTTTTAATGTTTTTAAAACATTATCAATACAATTTTCATCGACTATAGTTTCAAATCTTACTTCTTTTACAAATTCATCTTTCCCTTTTTCTCCAATGTATGGATTTGCATTTTCTAATGGTCTAAATCTTCCTATTCCCTCACAGATAAAAGCAGCTCTATCATATTTTGAAAACTTACCAGCTCCAGCATTAAAAAGGGCATCTATTACTTTATCTTTATCTTTTTCTGGAATAAATGTGATTAAAAGATACATTAATACCTCCTTCCATCTATTTAATTGAATCTAATTGCTTTATTATTTTTAATTTTATTAAAATAAAAAGTTATTAAAAAATCTATACAATTAAAATATATTATTTTTATAAAATAATGAATCAAATTTGTTTGAAAATAGAGATTAAAAATTAATATTAAAGGCTATATATAATTTTACTTAACCTTTTCATTAATGAATTTTAGTAACTGATCTTTAAAAAGTTCGGGGTCTTCAACCATAATAGAATGTCCGATATTATCAAATTCAACAAGGTAAGAATTTGGAAACTCATTTTTTGTCTCTTCAACCATATCTTTGGTTATTATTATATCTTTTTTCCCCCACATTATTAAGACTGGTTTAGTAAAATTTGTAAATTTACCCTTACAGTTAAACTTCTCTAAAGATCTTGGATGAGCTGTATAAGAAAAAGGAGCCATAAGCATCGCATCATCTGTAAGTTCATTTAAATATCCATAATCTTTAAGTTCAGGTGCAATTGCAGATAAAGCCTTATACATAAGATCCCTACTTGTCTTATACATCTCTATTATTGGATAATGCTCTTCAGGTGTTTTAAGTCCTGTTACAGAACTGCTATCAACTAATACAACGGCTTTGGGGACATTTGGGAATTTACTTATAAATGAAATCACGATAGCACCACCAAGGCTATGCCCTACAATTATTGGGGAAATTAATGCTAGTTTATCGATAATTTTTTTCAAAATATTTGAATAATCATCTATCTCAGCCGTATTCATATGTGAAGACCTTCCAAAGTTAGGTAAATCAACAGCATAAACTTTATGATTTGGAATATCCATAACTTTTTTCCACCATCTTGAAGATCCCGTATTACCATGAATGTATAATATCGCTTCTCCTTCACCTTTTTCTACATAGAATATTTTCAAACCATCAACCTCTATAAATTTACCGTCCATAATCTTTCTCCTTTGAAAGTATTTAATAATTGCAATATATGGTCTTTGTAAATATTTATGATATACTGTTATTAAACCCCAAGAGATACCTTGAGGAAAGAACAATGTAAAAAAGATTAGCAGTAGACCAATTATAACCGATAACCAAGGTCCAAAACCACGGCTAAAGAAAAATCTTAACCCTATTATAATAATAGCACCAGCTAGGCTTTCATCTAAAGAGGCAAGGCCACCTATCATGATCATTGCAAGTAAATCTAAAGATCGCGAAAGGCCAAAATCTGAAGCTCTGATATAACCTACACAATGAGCATATAAAGCACCAGCTATTCCACTAAAAAATGCACTTATCATGAAAGCTGAAAGTTTAGATAGGGAAGTATTTGTTCCAAATGATATAGCGACTATTTCCTGATCCCTCACCATCTTCCACTTTATACCAGAAGGCCCTTCAACAATATTTTTTAATATAATTAAAGAAATAGAAAAAACAAAAAGTACTGTTAAATATGAGTAGAATTCGGAACTTGAAATCTTTGGAATACTTCTTATTCCATCGTGAGCTCCAAAATATGGCATAACTGATATTAATTGTTCTATTACTACACCAAAAGCCATAGTTGCTATTGCAAGATAGAAACCTTTCATTCTAAGAGAAGGAAATCCAATTATAAGTCCAAAAATTGAAGCAAAAATACCTGAAATTAAAATAGTTGTATATATTGGAAAACCAAGCTTCATTGAAAGTATAGCACTGGTGTATGCTCCAATAGACATAAAAGCAGCATTACCGATAGAAACCTGCCCCGCATAACCAGTTAATATATTTAATCCCATCGCTGCTATTGTAAAAATAATTATCTGAGTAAGTATTATCAAAATAAAACTTTGATTTATGAAAATCAAACCTAAGATTATACCAATAATAAAATATATTATACTATTTTTAATCCAAGACATATTAGACCTTTCCTTTAAATTTGGCTCCAAAAATACCAGTCGGTTTAATTATTAAAGTAATTATTATGATAAGAAGGATTATAGATAGCTGCAAATCTACAGAGTTAATAGTTGAAATGCCCAATTTGGTAAATAGTTGATCTAAAACCAAAATAACGATTTTTTCTAAAACACCAAGAATAAGACCACCAGCGAATGCTCCAATGAAACTTGAAAATCCACCAAAAACTGCAGCGGTAAATCCATATAATTGAAAATTAACAAGCATAATAGGATTTACAGTTGTTTTCGGAGCAACTAAAAATCCAGCAAAGACCGCAGTAGATATGCCTAAAGCCCAAGCTAAACTATCCGCAAAATTGACATTTATACCGACTACTTTAGCTCCAATTTCATCTTCAGATCTTGCTATAAGAGCAAGTCCCGGTTTAGTTAACCTAGAAAATAATATTATCAATATGGATAGTGAAACTGCAACTAAAAAATTAGCAAAATCATTTGTCGGTATAATTAAAGGGAAATTATTTGGATTTAATTTCTGCGGTAGATAGATCAATTTTGGGGGAAATGAAAAAATATCCTTAAAAAGAAGAGGCTGAGTTCCCCATATTATTAAAGCAATTCCTTCAAAAATGAGAAGCACCCCAAGGGTAATTATCAACATTGAACTATGTGAAAGACCTTTTACCTTTTTCATTAAAATCTTATCCATAAAAATACCAAGAATAGCTCCAAAGATAAGGCCTAAAAAGATAGAAAGGAAAAGATTTTTCGTCAAAGCAAGGATTGTCCAACCAACAAAAACACCTATCATACCAGAATTACCATGTGCGAAGTTCATAACTCCAGTCGTTCGGTATATTAAAGATAACCCAAGTCCAATAATTCCGTAAAGCGAACCAGAGAATAACCCAAATATTATAGATTGTAAAATCCTAACAAGCATTTTTAACTCCTAGATACCTAAATATGCCTTTCTAACAGAATCTTCATTTAAAAGCTTTTTAGATTCTCCTTCTACTACAACCTTTCCATTTTCAAGTATATAAGCTCTATCAGCAAAGGACAAGGCTTGGTATGCGTTTTGCTCTATCAATAAAATTGATATCCCTAATTTTTTTAACTCAGCTAAGGCCACATAGACCTGATCTACAATTATTGGGGCAAGCCCCAAAGATGGTTCATCAAGCATGAGTAATTTAGGATCACCCATTAATGCTCTCCCAATTGCAAGCATCTGTTGTTCGCCACCTGAAAGATAACCAGCAATTTGTTTTTTCCTTTCATATAATTTTGGGAAAAGATCAAATACTATTTTCATCTGTTTTTTAGCATTTCCTCTTGAAAAAGAACCAAGTTTTAAGTTCTCTTCTACTGCTAAAGAAGGGAATATTCTTCTTCCTTCTGGGCAAAGGATCATTCCATTTTTAACTCTTTTATTATATGGTAATTTTGATATATCTTTTTCCTGATAAAAAATCATGCCTTTTGCCTCAACTATACCAGAAATACCATATAATAAAGAGCTTTTACCTGCCCCATTAACTCCAATTACAGTGACAACTTCTTTTTCTTTTAGGCTTAGTGTGACAGATTTTACGGCTTCAATCTTTCCATAAGAAACTGAAAATTTATTTATTTCTAATATCATATGAATTCCCTAAATATACTTTGATTACATCTTCATTTTTAGATATTTGCTCTGGCTTATCCCTTGCTATGAATTTACCAAAATCCATAACAGTAACCAGATCTGAAATTCTCATGACGAGATTCATATCATGTTCAACCAAAAGTATAGTTATCCCCATAGATTTTAATTTTAACAGAATGTCATCAAGTTCTTTTTTTTCATCTGTATTTAATCCAGCAGCAGGTTCATCAAGAAGTAAAAGCTTTGGGTTAACGGCTAAAGCCCTTGCGAGTTCAACCTTTTTTAATATTCCATAAGGTAATGCACCTATATATGAATTCATTCTGTTTTGAATACCAAAAATCTTTGCACTATTAAACGCTATTTCTTCTGCTTCTTTTAAAAATCTTGAATAAGATCTAAAAACTGAAGAGAAAACATTTCCTTTATATTTATAAGTCAAAGCGGTTATAATATTATCTTTTATTGTTTGATATGGTGAAAGTTTTAAATTCTGAAAGGTTCTGACAATTCCGTAATTTATTATCTCAAATGGCTTTTTACTAAGAATATTAATATTTTCAAATGTAATTTCACCAGAATCAACATCAACAATTCTAGTTATCGCATTAAAAAGAGTGGTTTTCCCTGCTCCATTTGGACCTATAAGAGCGTGAATACTGCCTTTTTCTACTAAAAGATTCATGTTATTAACGGCAACTAATCCACCAAAACTGACAGTTATATCCTTGCAGTTTAACATTCTGTTTCTCCCAAATTCAATTAAAAAAGCCACTGAAATCGCTTTTTAGATAGATTATTAAAGATTTCAGTGGCTTAAATTTAATCATTTACTAATCCATTGTAATCCAATCAAAAGCTTTTTCAAGAGTTCCGTCCTCTTTAAATCTTAAGATATACATTGTTTGGACGCCTAATCTTGCTTTGTTTCCTTTTACATTTATAGGTCCATAAGTAATCATTGGACTTATTTTACCAATCCATTTATCCATTGACTCTAAGGCTGATATCAATTTTTCTCTTGTAAGGTTTTTACCTGCTCTATTAAGAGCTTCGGTGAAAATTTCTGCTGCAATCATACCAGCGACAGCATAAGCATTTGGAATTTCGCCAGCAAAAGTTGCTTGATAAACTTTAATAAAATGAGCATTTGGATCTGTAAAATCTACATTTACCCATGCTAAAGCTTCAACCCCATTGGCAACAGTTGCACCAGCTATTGCAGCAAATGTTGGATCCGCATTTGAGTATGTTAAAAGATAATTCTGTTTTGTTAATCCAAATTGTTTAGCCTGTTTAACAAAATTTGAAGATTGAGGAACAAATAGCATTACTATAACAGCATCGGCATTAGCCTCTGTAAGCTTTACAATATTAGATGAAAAATCTGTAGCTGTTGGTTCTATTGGTATTTCAGCTGCTAAACTCATGCCTTTTTTTGCTATAGTATTTTTTACTGAAGCGAGTTCTTCTTTTCCATCATCTGTATTCCTATAAACAATAGCAATTCTCTTTGCTTTTTTCTGTTCAATAAGATATTTAGCAGCGATGGCACCTTCTGTTGTATAGTTTGGTTGTACACCAAAAATATATCTTTTGGGAGGTATTGTTAAAATACCAGCACCAGCTGCTTGATAGACATAAGGAACCTTTTGTGCTTCAACATAATCCATTATAGCAAGATTACCAGGAGCACCAAGACCACATACAAGAGCGAAAACTTTGTCGGATTCGACTAATCTTTTAACTTCAACAACAGTATTTGAAGGATTAAAAGCATCATCTGCTACAATAAGGTTAATCTTCCTTCCAAAAACACCACCATTAACATTAACCCAGTTAAAATAAGCATCAAGACCCTTCTTTACTGGTACCCCTATTGCAGCTACAGGACCAGAAAGAGCCTGAAAAGAACCGATTTTGATTTCAGTAGCTGTGATACCATTTGTATCACCAGGGTTAGCTTGAGAAAAGACGATTGTTACAGCGAGTAGAATCAAGATCGCAAGATAGATTTTTTTCATATATCCTCCTTATCCATCTTAAAATTTTTTATTTTAACTCATTCTCTGTATGTACCCCATTTTATAACAGATGCAGCCCAAACGAAACCAAGGCCAGCACCTACAAGGACAATAAACGAATTTTCCTTTATTTTCCCACTTGCAAGTCCCAGTTCAATAGATAATATTTGGTCATTTTGTCCGAGATGTCCATATTCTTCAAGGTATGTTGTCTGATTTTCTGAAAGACCCAATTCTTGAAGTACTAAATTGTGAGCGGATCTTTTAAAATGAAGGATTGCAAGATAATCTATATCTTTTCTTTTTAAATTTCCAGATTTTTCCAAAGCATTATCAATAACTTTAAAAAAGTTTGGTAATGTCTTTTCATTAAGTTTTTTCTTAAATTCTTCTTCATCATTTACTATGAAATGAGCTTTATTTAAATCATCTTCTTTAACAGGCCAGTTCTTTGAACCAAATACTGGAAATAGACATTCTGTAGAAAAAGAACCATCTCCTAAAAAACTGGAAGCCAAAATTATATTTTTATCTGTATTTTTCTTTAATATTGCAGCAGCGCCACAACTTCCTATATCTAACATAAATCTTGTTGAAGGTTCACTCAAATCTATTAGATCATTATTTCTATATCCTGAAACAAGCAATACAGTATTTAAATCATCTCTTGCAATCATCATTGATTTAGCAACATCAAGCGCCATCATAAAGGAACCACACATTCCTTCCATATCAAAGCTCCAAGCATTTTTTGCTCCTATTTTATCTACAACATAAAGTCCTGCGAGCCAGCATGGATAATCCTTATGTTGGGCTCCAAACCAGATAACTAGATCAATCTTTTCAGAAGAAATGTTGGCTTTTTCCAATGCGATTTTCGCTGCTTGATAACCCATTTCTGCCGTTGTTTCATCTTCGTTTGCAATAGGCTTTTTTATGACACCAAATTTTTCTTTAATAACATCTTCTGGAATATCTGTTTTTAATGAAATATCTTTAGCTGTCATAAATTTCTTAGGAATATAAACCCCAGTAGATATGAGCCCTATATTCATAATCAAACCACCTAAAATACTATTACATATATTAATAATTGAATATATTGTCCTTCAATTATTATATTTCCTCTATTATGCCTATTATAAATAGGGACTTCTAACATTTATTATGTTAGAGGTGAATCATCTCTTACTTTATTCATTTAAATAAGATTTAAATTTTCCTTGTCAAGAGTTTTTTTCATTTTTTTTCATCATTTTTAATATTTTAATCTTTCCAAATGTTTATTACTATTATTTTAATTATATAATATTTATATTTTTTTATTTGGTTTTAATATTTATTTTTGTAATTTTATAAGGTTTATATCTTCATTTATATTTTTATATTATATTTATATTTTCTGCTAAATAAAAATTTTTTCATATATTTTTATAAAATACTTGAAATATTTTTGCATTATTTTATTATTAAGCTGTTAAGTGAATCACTTCTTATTAGTACCATTATAGTCCATACAAAATTTATGATTTTAGCTATTTTATTAAGATATAAAAGGCTTAAAGCGATGAAGAAAAAAAATGATGAATCTGATTCTTTCAAAAAAATTATCGACTCAGCTATTAAACTTTTTTCTAAAAATTGGTACTCCTCGATATCAATAGCTGCTATCTGCAGAAAAGCTAAAATTTCAAATGGTCTATTTTATCATTATTTTCAAAATAAAGAAGAATTAATAAAACATATTTTAGAAAAAACTGTAAATGAAATTGAACAGCTTCTTCAAAAGATAAATGGAAATGATTTAAAAGAAAAAATAGGTAATCTTATCAATTCTCTATATAATTACACTTCAAGTAATAAAGAATTAATAATTGTATTTAGAGAAGGACAATATAGGTATTTCGAATTTGAAAGAAAGCTTTTTCAAATATATAATCAGGCATTAAAAAGGATATTAAATAAGGATATTCCTCTTTCTCTATACCTTTTTGTATTTGGTGGTTTAAGATGGATTTGCATTAGAAAAGCACTTTATGGTTCAAATGTTTCTATTGAATATGCAAAACATATTATATTAGAAGGTATTTTTAATAATTTTGAATATGATTTAAATAAAGTTTTAAGTCTACCTATAAAAATGCCAGAATTAAAGTACCCAATTCAGAGCAAAGATCGACTTATCGAAGCAGGTAAAACACTTTTCGGTCAAAAGGAGTACTATGAAGTTAATATCCAGAATATTACAGAAAAAGCAAATCTTGCTATAGGCTCTTTTTATAAGCATTTTAAAAGTAAGGAATCCTTTTTCGAACTTTTAGTTGAAATATCAGGGAAACAAATACGACATTTTATCAATGAAAATTTAAGTGATGAATTAAACAGATTAGAAATTGAAATAAGGGGAATTTTCTTATTTTTGAATTACTTAAAATACGATAGAAATTGCTACAATATAGTTAGAGAAGCTGAATTTGTATCAGTACAAAAGGCTAAAGAATATTATGAATCTTTCGTAAAAGGATATAAAAAACAGAATAATTCTTTTATTTATAACCGTAATTTAGATGAAAATCCAGTTTATCTTGAAACTGTAATTGAATTTTTACTTGGTATATCGCATTACTTTGGAATAGAATATATTTTCGATAACAGTGATATTGATCTATATCAAACATTAGACGAACTTGCGTATTTATTGAAAAATGGTCTAAAAAACGAGAAGTAAAAAAATTAAAAAAGAAAAATAAAAAAAAAGGAGTAGCATATGAGGAAAATAGCTATTTTGGGATCTGGAAGCTACTTTCCGGGAGAGCCAATTGAGAATGATGAATTGATGGAATTAACAAAGATATCATTCGACAAGGAAAAAATAGAAAATGTAATTGGTATTAAGAAACGACATATTGCAAAACTTCGAAATATAGATGAGACCACAGCTGATTTTGCAGAAAAGGCAAGCTTAAATGCAATAAAATCAGCAAAAATAAACACAGAGGAAATCGATCTAATTATTGTAGCGACAGATACTCCAGAATATATAAGTCCAGCAACATCAATTTTGGTTCAAGGAAGATTGCAAGGTTATCAAAGTAACACGATAGTTTTTGATGTAGCTGCATCTTGTGCTAGTTTTGTTACAGCATTTGATACAGCAGTAAGAATGATGAAAAGCAACCAAAGTATTAGAAAAGCTCTTGTTGTTGGTGTTTATAATATGACAAGATATGTAAGAGATGAAGATGCTTTTGGTTGGTCTATTTTCGCAGATGGAGCTGGCGCAATAGTAATAGGAGATTCCAATAATATTAATATTGATAGTAAAGAAGATTTACCTTTTTCTGATTATATCGATAGTGAATTTATATCTGATGGTACTCAATGGAATTTTATTGGAGTCTATGCAGGTGGTACAAGAAAGATAATAACTAAAGAAATTTTAGATTCAAAAAACTATGGTCTTGAATTAATTCAAAGACTTCCGCCTGATAGGAATATAAAACTTTGGCCTTCTTTAGTTGAATCCTTATGCAAAAAATCCAATGTAAAACTTGATGAGGTGGATTATTTTATTTTTACTCAGATTAATAAAAGTGTAATTATAGAAGTAATGAAAATATTAAATCAACCTATTGAAAAAGCTATTATGGTTATGGATAAATATGGTTATACTGGTTCAGCTTGTGTTCCTACAGCATTTGATGAAGCCATTAAAGAAAGAAAGATAAAAAGAGGTGACAAGATATTATTTTGTGCAAGTGGAGCAGGTCTTGCTGTCGGAGCAAATATATTTATCTATTAATAAATTTAATCATATAATATTGGAGGAACTATGAATAGGTTTAAGGAGATTTATAATTCAAAATTAAGAACTATAGAAGAAGCAATTCAATGTATTAAAAGCAATTTTGATATTGTGGTTGCTCAATGCGCTAGTGAACCTCAAGGAACAATGTCGAAACTTCATTTAATAGCTGATAAAGTAGAAAATGTAAGAGTCTTTTCTGTTTTGACTTTAAAGCCTTATGAATTTTATATGAATCCAGAAATGAAAGGCCATTTTGAGCCTGCAAGTTGGTTTCACGCTCCAGGTTCTCGTGAGGCCTTGAAAAAAGGGATTGGTACAGTAACCTACGTCCCAAATATGCTTCATAGAGCAGCAACCGATAGGATTCATGCTCATGCCCCGGAGGTTTTTATCGGAACTTGTACCCCTATGGATAAAAATGGTTTTGTAAGTTTATCTTTAGGAATAACTTATGAAAAAGATATACTTGAGCATGCTAAATTTGTCATTTTAGAAGTAAATCCTAGACTACCAAGGACATTTGGAGATACTCATGTTCATGTAAGTCAAGTTACATACTTTGTAGAACATGATCAGGAAGTACCAACTTTACCTGCCCCACAACCTAATGAAACAGATTTAATGATTGGTAAATACATTTCTGACCTTGTAGAAGATGGTTCTACAATTCAACTTGGTATAGGCGGGATACCAAATGCAGCGGCTCTTGCATTAAGAGAAAAAAAGGACCTGGGAGTTCACACTGAAATGATGGTGGATTCAATGATGGAACTTTATGAATTAGGAGTTATTAATAATTCAAAAAAAACCTTGAAAAAAGGAAAATTTATATGTACATTTGCAATGGGAAGTAGAAAATTGTACGATTGGCTAGATGAAAATGTTGCAGTTGACTTCGAAAGAGGTTGTTGGGTCAACAATCCTTATATAGTTTCTCAAAATAGCAAAATGGTATCGATAAATACCTGCTTAATGGTAGATTTCACTGGGCAGGTTGCAAGTGAATCAATTGGAATCAACCAATACTCTGGAACAGGCGGTCAATCGGATACAGCTCAGGGAGCAGTTGCAGGTTTTGATGGGCTTGGGAAATCTATTATCGCATGTTATTCAACTGCTAAAGATGGGTTAGTAAGTACAATAGTTCCAACTTTACCAGAAGGAACAGCTGTAACCTTACATAGATCATTCGTTGACTATATTGTTACTGAAAATGGTATAGCAAAACTTAGAGGGAAAACAGTTAAGGAAAGAACTTTAGAATTAATAAATGTTGCTTCTCCTAATTTTAGAGAAGAACTTTTAGAAAAGGCAAAAAAAATGGGATACATTTAATCTATTTACAATTTTTTAACTCAATTATATAATACTATTAGTAGGAGGTAGAAATGTCACAGATTTTCATCATTGGTGCCTATAACACTAAATTTGGTAATTTTGTTCAGAAAAACAAAGAAACTGGCGAAATTACAGATACTAAATCAATTTATGATCTTATGATTGAAGCAGGTAAAGGCGCAATACAAGATGCAGGCATTACTGCAGACGAAATCGATGCTGTGTGGGTTGGTTCATGTGCTCCAGGAATGTTTGCTAACCAAGAACATCTAGCTGCAACTGCTATTGAAATTGCCCCAGAATCTTTTAGATTTAAACCAATGACAAGGTGTGAGGATGCTTGTGCGTCTGGATCTGTTGCAATTTATGATGCTATTTATGCCATTGAATCTGGAAGAATTAATACTGCTTTAGTAGTAGGCGTTGAAAAGATGAATCTTTTAGATACTAAAGGGGTAACACATGCTCTTGCAACATGTTCGTATTGGCCAGAAGAAGGTGGCAAAGGGATGACTTTCCCTAGCTTATTTGCTGAGTATGCTAAAGGGTATAAAAAGCAGTATAATATCGATGATGCTACCTTTTCCAAAATGCTTGCTTCTGTTGCTGCTTTATGTTATAGGAATGGACTAGAAAATCCATTGGCTCATTTTGGTAAGGGAGGTCCATCAGATAAACTTGGACTTACAACAGTAGAAGCCATACTTAACCTTCCACCAGAAAAAAATCCTATGATAGCGGAACCTCTCAAACTCCATGATTGTTCATTAATTACCGATGGTGCAGCAGCAATTGTCATAACAAGAGATGATATTGCTATGTTGAAAAAAGAAAAAGCAGTTAAAATTGCAGGTATTGGACATGTTGTTGAAAGAATGGCAATTTCAGTTAGACCACAGATGTATAGATTAGATGCAGCTAAGCTTGCTGTTAAAAAAGCTTTAGATGAAGCAAAAATCTCTTCAAAAGATATCAATATCGCCGAAGTTCATGACTGCTTTACAATAAACCAACTTCTCTGTACAGAAGCTCTTGGATTTTCCGAAGATGGTAAAGCAGGTTATGATTACTTAAATGGAAGATTCGGACCAGATGATTCTATTTCTATAAACCTTTCTGGTGGTTTAAAAGCAAAAGGACATCCAGTCGGTGCAACAGGAGTCTCAATGCACGCTCTATTATATAAGCAATTGATTGGGCAACCAATTGGTATTACTCAGAAGAAAAAGCCATCTATTGCTGCAACATTAAATGTTGGAGGAAGCGCAGTTACAAATTGTGTAAGTATTTTGATTAAAGAATAATAAGAATCCCCCGAAA
>JAAZOT010000060.1 GCA_012797605.1 Spirochaetales bacterium
ACCTCTCTTTTCATACTGAGTTGTTCCAGCAGGGAATGTTCCATCTTCTCTATTTAAGAAAGCAGATACTGGAAGATCATCCCCTTTAAGAGAGTTAATTGGAATCATGACTTTTTCAACAAATTCTGGGATATCGCCCCATTCTTTTTTCTCTTCTGGTAGATTCTTCCATGAAGGATCAACTGGAACTTCTATAACATCACCACCTCTATCGATAGCTTTGAAATTTTTCTTAACTACATCTTCACCTTTTTTTCCATATGTTTTTTCAACCGCTTTTTTCATCTCAGCAACTGCTTTTTCATAAGGGATAACATTTGAGACTTTGAAGAAAGCAGATTGCATTATGGAGTTTGTCCTACCTGGAAGGCCAACTTCTTCTGCAATTGCTGTGGCATTTATAATGTAAAACTTAACATTTTGCTCTGCCATCTTTTTTTTCAATGAATTTGGAAGATGATTAACGACTTCATCCTTATCCCATATTGAGTTTAATAGGAATACGCCATTTTTCTTTATAGGTCTCAATAGATCATACTTATCAAGATATGCAGGAACATGGCAAGCTACAAAATCTGCATGAGAAACATAACAAGGAAGGTGAATAGGTTTTTTACCAAATCTTAAATGGGATATTGTAACACCACCAGATTTCTTTGAATCATATGCAAAGTATGCTTGAGCATATAGATCTGTAGTATCACCAATAATTTTGATTGAGTTTTTGTTAGCACCAACTGTACCATCTGAACCTAAACCATAAAATACAGCTTCGAAAGTACCCTCTGGGGTAACATCGACTGGTTCTGAAGGCACAAGAGATGTAAAAGTGACATCATCAATAATACTTAAAGTAAAATGATCCTTAGGTTCATTTCTTGCAAGATTATCATAAACTGCAATAAGATCTTCTGGTTTTGTATCTTTTGAGGAAAGTCCATATCTACCACCAATAATAAGTGGAGCATCCTTTTTGCCATAGAAGAGATTTCTAACATCAAGATACAAAGGTTCCCCAAGGCTGCCTGGCTCTTTTGTTCTATCGAGTACTGCGATTCTTTTAACTGTTTTTGGTAAAACATTGAAAAAGTATTTCTCTGAAAATGGTCTATAAAGGTGAACTGTTATAGCACCGACTTTTTTACCTTTGCTAACTAGATAATCTATTGTAGGTTTAAGTAGATCTGTAACTGAGCCCATTGCGACTATTATATATTCTGCATCTTCTGCCCCATAGTATGTAAAAGGATGATAGACTCTACCTGTAATTTTAGAGAGTTTCATCATCTCTTCTTCAACTATATCTGCAACCTTTTCATAATATGGATTGCAAGATTCTCTTGCTTGGAAGAAGATATCAGGATTCTGAGCTGTTCCTCTTGTGATTGGTTCATCTGGGCTCATTGCTCTTTGTCTAAATTTCTTAAGTCCTTCCACATCTATTAAAGGAAGCATATCTGAGTATTCCCATGCCTCAACCTTTTGGATCTCGTGTGATGTTCTAAATCCATCGAAGAAATGTAAAAATGGAACTCTACTTCTAATAGCAGCAAGATGAGCGACTGGGGCTATATCTAAAATCTCTTGAACAGAGCCAGTTGCTAAAAGTGCAAAACCTGTTTGCCTACATGCCATAACATCTGAATGATCTCCAAAGATAGATAATGCATGACTTGCAACTGTTCGAGCCGAAACATGAAATACCCCTGGTAAAAGTTCACCAGCTATTTTATACATATTTGGAATCATTAAAAGTAAACCTTGTGAAGCTGTGTAGGTTGATGTAAGCGCTCCTCCTTGTAAACTTCCATGGACTGCACCAGCAGCGCCTGCCTCTGACTGCATTTCAACAACTTTAACAACCTGACCAAACATGTTTTTTTCACCATTTGAAGCCCATTCATCGACATATTCAGCCATTGTTGAAGATGGAGTTATAGGATATATAGCTGCAACTTCGGTAAAAGCATAAGACACATACGCGGCAGCATTGTTCCCATCCATCGATTTCATCTTTTTAGCCATTATTTTCCTCCAAAATTTTATATGACTTTAAAAATCTAATGTTTTGTCAAAAATCTTTGCACTTATTAATTTGCAAAGAAATAAAAAAAATGCAAATTTAAATTTAATTTTTTGGATTAAAAGTTAATTTTAGTTGTTAAGAGAAAGTGAGAGATTATTTTAAATCCTCACTTTTGGCTTCCTATTTGATATTGTTAATTCTTTATGAAATTAGCGATTTGAGGTTTCTAATTTGCATGTATGCTTGTAGATTTATGGAAGTGTATAAAATAGGTTTTGTTATAAAAAAATTACTTATTTTAAGAATAGATGAAGTTTTTCGCTTATCGAATTTATTTTTACATTTGGTTACTATTCAAATAAAAACTAATAAATCATATTTTAAATTTTAATATTAATTTTTTTATACGAATTAATGCGTATAATATTTTAATTAGGGTTTTGATAAAAATATTTTTGTAATTGCTAAAACAAAACTTACTATTTTAAAGGTAAATAATATTTTCATTATTTAATTATTCTAAGGGAAAGTGATTTCTACTAATAATGAGTAAATGTTTGTCATTCTATATTTTTTATTAACTTTTACGAAATAATTCACTTAACATTAATAAAAAGGAGGTTGTATGATTAAAAATAAATATGCCAAAGTAATAGAAAATGAAAGTACTGTAGAAGTTTATGTCCCTTATGATAAAGATTTTCTTGAAAAAATAAAGAATATAAAAGATAAAAAATGGAATTCCGAAAAAAAGCATTGGACTTTTAAGAAAGATGATGAAATTATTCATCTAATCTTTTATCTGTTAAAGAATCTTAAATATGAGATTAAGTTTATAAAAAGTTCAAATAACTCACTTAATGAGCTTAATGCTCAACTATTATCTAGGAATTTTAGTGAAAAAACAATAAAAGAATATCTATATTATAACAAAGATTTTTTGCAATTTATAAAAAAAGAACCTTGTAATATTAATTCTCAGGACATTTATAATTACTTGGCATATCTCGTTAATACGCTTAAAAAGTCAAGTTCAACTATTAATGTTGCATATAGTGCACTTAAGTTTTATTATAAAAATGTTATCAATTTTAGTTTCTTTGATATTATAAAAAGACCAAAAAAAACAAAAAAATTACCAGAAACTTTATCTCAATCTGAAGTTAAAAAAATTATTGATATCACTAAAAACTTGAAACATAAAGCAATCCTTACCCTAGCCTACTCATCAGGATTGAGAGTTTCAGAAGTAGTCAAACTAAAATTTACTGATCTTGATTTTGAAAAAAGTACTGTTTTTATTAGAAATTCAAAAGGCAAAAAAGATAGAATAACAATATTTTCAAAAAAAGCTCAGACAGTTATATCTGAATACATAAAGGAATATAGACCAACATACTGGCTTTTCGAAGGTTGGTCATCTAGCAGACATCTTTCAATAAGAAGTGCTCAAAAAATTTTTGAAAAAGCAAAATTTATGGCTTCAATAAATAAGGATGTTTCAATCCATTGTTTAAGGCATAGTTTTGCTACTCATCTTCTAGAAAATGGGGTTGATATAAAATATATTCAAGAGCTACTTGGCCATAGCAGTGTCAAGACGACTGAAATATATACACATGTCGCCAAAAACCATTTAGAAAAAATTATAAGCCCATTGGATATAGATTGAAATAAATAGATTTAAATAATAGAAAAAAA
>JAAZOT010000061.1 GCA_012797605.1 Spirochaetales bacterium
CTTTTAGTTCATTTCTCTTTATGGTTATATTCTTATCTATTAAAATTTCAGCTCCAACCATCTTTAACACTTCAAGAATAGCGGCATCTGGTTGTTTTGAGTCTATATTTAAGTTATTAAATGTAATCTTTCCGCCAAGGGTTGCAGCTACCATGAAATTTGCTGCAGATGACCAATCTGCCTCTATTAATAAGGATTCTTCTTCACTTTTATAATCTAGCTTACTATTTCCTTTGATGATATACTTTTCATTATAGTTATGATAAATAAATTTTTCGATTTTACTTTTTTCTACCTTTTCAATATTTAAATTCCCTCTTTTTAAGATATCTAATGTAAGATATATGAAAGAACTGCTTTCATAGTTCTTTAAAAAAATAACAGAATCACCTTTTAAAAATGGAAGAGTCATAAATAATCCGCTAATATGTTGTGAAGATATATTTGTATTGAGCTTAAAGGTTGAAGGTAAAATTGGACCTTCAATAAAAAAACCTTCATCTTCTTTTGAAAACCATATTTTCCCTTTCCCTTGTTTTATTGTTTTATAAAGCATATTGTGTGGCCTTGCAAGAAGTTGCTTTGAACCTTTTACAAAGGATTTTGAAGGAAAAAAGGATAAAATTATGCTAATTGCTCGTAAACAAAAACCAGAGTCTTTACAATCGAAAGAGATATAATTTTTATCATCTTTTTTAAGTAAAAGACTATTTATTTCTCTATCTATCTCTATTAAAAATTTATTATCACTTAAAAATTCTATTTTTGAGAGCGGTTTTATTTTCTTTACAACATTAAAATAAGAAGAAATATCTTTATTGAAGCCAAATCCAGAAATTTTAATATTCTTTTCACTAAATATTGAAGAAAAAAGATATCTTGCAGCTACACTTTTGGAAGAAGGTATATTTATTGAACCATTTAGCTTTGATTTACTTATTTTTATTATTCTCATTTTTTTTAAATTTAGTATCTCTTTTTAGTATCTCTTTTAATCTAAAAATTTTTTTTATTTCAAAATTTACTTTTAATTTAATAATCTATCTGAATTTCGAATTGCTTTTTGTTTAATAAAAAAATTCTAACTTAGCATCTCATTTAAAACTGAATTAAATTGATAATCAAAAGTTTCGAAAGGAATTTTTTTTAGTATTATTTTGTTACTATTTAATATAACAGGTAAATTATAATATTGTTGGAAATTCTTTTTATCCTGTCTAATAAGATCGAAAATTTTTTCAATGACTTTTTTACCATCTAATCTTTTTTCTAAAAGCCATTTATCATAAGTAATGTTTTTTTCTATTTTTAATGCTTGTTTTATATCTATTGGAAGTTTAAAATTATCATATAAATTGTAGGCCTTCTTTATTGCATTTTCAGCATTTTTACATATTTTACTTATTATTTGAAGCTCCAAAATAATCCCTATATAAAGTGCTATTCCATGATTTAATTCAAAAACAATTTCCAGAGGGTGAGAGACTGTATGACCTAAATTTAGGATATGTCTTTTATTAAAATCATAAATATCATCCTTTATAAATTTGTACTTAATGTCTATTGCATAAAGAAAGAATTTAGGATTTTGTATAAAAAATTCTTTTAACTGATCACAAGGAAAAGTGTCATAAGTAAATTTTGAAGTAAGAAGCTTTGATGAATTTAAAAATTTTGAAAATTCGCCAGTAAATCTTTTGTAAAGCTTATTATTTAAAAGAAGATACTTAATAAATTCTGCAAATCCAGATAAAAAATCAACATATCTAAGAGTTTTTATAAAATAAGGGTTAATAAAAATAGCTAGGGGTTGATTAACTGTGCCTAAAAGGTTTTTAACCCCCATTAGATTGACCCCGTTTTTCCCTCCAAAGCTAGCATCAATCATCGATAGAAAGGTGGTTGGAACTAGGGAAAACGAAATCCCCCTTTTATAAATAGAAGATGCAAAAGAAATTGTGTCTGAAAAAGCTCCGCCTCCGATTATTATGATAAGTGTTTTCTTGTCAATATTGTTTTTTAGAAAAATGGAAAAAATATTTTCGAGTTTAAAAAAGTTCTTTTCCTTCTCATTTATTTTTAAGTATAAGATGGTTGTATCTTTCTCATTTTTATCATCTTCATAAGACTTTAAAAAATCTTTATATTCTTCTTTATATTTCAAGTTTTCATCAATAAAAAAAACTACTTTTTGAAAATCCAAGAATTTTTTTATTTTTTGTAAAATAAAAGATAAAAAACTTCGACAATCATTAATAATTAGCTTTGTTAAATCTTTTTTGTTTTTGAATTTATATATTTTATTTAACATTTACTTCGAGTCTTTATTATAAGTTTCATATAAACTATATTTTTTGAATTTTTATCAAATACTTTTTTTCAAATATTGTATTTTGTTTTTCTTTCTGTTATTTATTGATTTCTGAATTTAATGAAGGGCTTACATAGTCTGTGAAAAAGATGAAACTATTTATTACAATATAGGAATCTTCAAGAAATTTATGAAAATTAGAGTGAATCAAGTTTTTATCGGTTTGCATAGCAACGACAGATGCTAAGATTCTAAAATTATCTTCACCAATTGTTCCTTCAAGTAAAAAATAGGCACCTGGATAAATATCATAAATATTTGCTAAATCTGGGATTTCTATTAATGCACCACCAGCAGAAAGGTTGATAATAGAACCAACGACTTTTTGGTTTGTCTTAGAAAATTTCTTAGTCTTATCATCAAAAATAAGCATAAGAAGGGTTACAGGGATAGTGCATTCTTTTCTGAAAAATTTTCTTTTCTGAATTCTGTATACCTTTTCAGAGTGAGAAATCATAAAGGCTTTCATCTTAGGATTTTCAATATCTCTCTTTATCTTTGATTGAAACATATAACCAGCATCATCATGAACATAAAAGTAGACAGATATTTCCTCATCGGTGAAGATTTCGTTTGATCTTTCATCTAAAAGAACTTTTTGGATTAAAATATAGTTATCTGTGCAATCAAGAACCTTTGAACGAAAAAAATTCTTTTTGTACTCTATGACTATATTTTGTCCAGGTTTCAAATTATAAGTATTATTTACTGCTGGTTTACCTTTATATGGAATGAAAGAGTAGTTTAATATCTTGAACAAGGAATTTAAAATAGACTTACTCGGTTCAACATTTTTTTGGTAAAAATGCTCAATTGCAGCTTCAATTATAAAATTTTTCAACTTAAGTGGTGAAAGGAAAAGGTCCTGTGGATGTTCTACTTTTTTTTCTTTTAATATTGATATAAAATGGTGAATTGATTGTTCATCAATTTTTTTATTTTTTAATGTTTCCTCTATATAAGCGAATTCTTCTTCTTTTCTTGATGATAAAACTTTTCTTGCATACGATAATATTACAAAGAAAAATATTATAAGGAAAGCTAACCCAACGACAGTCAAAACTATCGCAGTTACGGTACTTGGTTCTATTTTAAAAAAACTAAGAGCTGATTCCATACTAATAATATAAAACAATATTTAAAATTTACAAATAGTAGTTCAAATTTTCTAGACAAGACGAAAATAAAAATAAAGAAAAACGAAAATAAGAGCCAATGCTTAAAATATTAGAAAAAATAATAGAAAATATAATAGAAAACATAATAGAAAACATAATAATATAAAAATTAAATAAAGGTAGCTATTTATGAATATTGATAACAATTACATTAAACTAAAAGCAGATTTATCAAAGTCTAAAATCAAGATGGAAGAAGTTGAAAAGTTAGAAGGCAAAGACTTAAAAAGAAGAGAAGTAGCTGAAGAGTTTGCGAGCCTTTTTACACAGATGCTATTAAAAGAACTTAGAAAAAGCCTTCATGAAGATGAAAATCCTCTTTATGGTGGTTTCACAGAAGAAGTATTTAAAGATATGTTATATGAAGAATACAGTAAACAACTTACAAAATATGGACTAAAACCTCTTGTAGATTTAATATATTCATCAACTCTTAGGATGGACCAAGGAAATACTTAGTCTTATTCTTCAGGCATATAATAACCAAGCCAGTTTTTACCAACTCTACCATTATATTGAACAGTTATAAAAACCTGTCTATAGAAATCAGGTATATAAGGATATGGGGTTTTATAGTAAACAATATATAAAGGTGATTGGTAATTCTTAAAAAGCTTTATGGCAAGATCTGGATAGAATAATTCTTCATTTTCAAAAAAATAACCGTTTGTTTTTACTGCAAGTTCTTTTAAGAAAGTCTTTCCATTACCACTTCCGAAATAAAAAATATAAACAGGTATATAATTATTTTTTGCATAATTTATAATATCATTTTGAGAATGGATAGAAAAAGAGGAATTGGTAAATTCTCCATCGGTGAAAAGTATTATCCCACCTTTGACAAATTTTTGTGTAAAGGAAGATATGGCAGAATAGAAAACTTGATCAAAATAAGTACTTTCTTTATATGTACTTTTAGATGAAATAGCTTCCTTTAGCTTCAAAATATCATTTTTTATGGATTTAACCTGTTCATAATTGGATGTTAAAAAATATGAATAACCTATAGATTTATCTATCGAAAATATTTTTTCAATTATTTCATTTACCTTATCTCTATAATTATACATGGAATTCTTCGTATCTACAATAAGATTAATCATAGGATAATCATTTATTAAATAAGAATAATCAGAATTTAACCTTTTAATTGTAGATTCATTTTCATTAAAGGTAAAATTCTCATCTGAAAGACCGTATACTGTTCTACCAAATTGATCTTTTACAGAAATATATGCTATAATCAATGGATAATTTCTAATATCTAATCTTTCTAGTTTAACATCAAGATTAAGATATAATTCATCCTGCGGAATAAAAAAATTTACCCTTTGTCTATATGGTTCTGTAACAATCAGGTTGTTATTTTTATCTAAAAGACAAAAGTAAGGTTCATAAAGTTCAGAAGAACCTAATGATATTGTTTGTATAGATTCTGTTATAAAATCATATGCAACTATCTTTTCTTTGGTAACAATATATAAATAATCATTTCCAGAGTAAAACAAACCCCTTGGCTCTATAATTTCTGGTGATTCTATTGAATCGATATAATTTCCCCATTGATCAAAAATGTCTAATCTATTGTTGTAGCTATTTGAGATTATCAGTTGCCTTTTTTCTGGAATATATACTATATCAACTGGTTTATAGAATTCAGAAATCTCTTTTCCTATTTTTCCGAAGGAAAAAACAAACTGATCATTATTATTAATTTTAACAATCCTATTATTTCCTTGATCCACAACGTAAATATTTCCAGATAAATCAGTACAAATCCCAGCTGGTCCATTTAATTTTTGTTCATTCTTAAAATCTTTCCCAATTTTTTTTAGTATTTTCCCATCATAAGTAAGTTTATAAATTATGTTATTTTTATAGTCTGAAACATAGATAAAATCGGATCTTTTATCGAAAGCAATATCAAAAGGATAACCAAGGGATACTCCAAAAGGCGTAAGAGATTTATCAATCTTGCCATTTCTTACAAGTAAAACATTGTTGGATCTATGACCAGTCAAAAAAATTCTGTTTTTATAATCTATATCCATGCCAAGAGGCCATAAAAAGAAGCTTTTAGATAGAGTAATGCCATGCATCTGTTGATAGACCGTAAACTTTTTAGCCAATATTTTCCCAAGAAAATTTCCTTCCTGAAAATAAATACTTTCAAGCATATTTAAAAACAAATTATCATTGAATCCAAATGATTTTAATGTTTCCCATTCAAAAAGAGCATTTTGTAAAAATCCACTTTTATAGTAGCTAAACCCCAGCATATATCTTGCTAGAAAATTTTTAGATTTATAAGATAAAGCTTTCTTAAAATAAAAAATTGCTTTTTGATACAGTGCATTGTTGTAATTTATCATGCCAGATTTAAATGCAGCAAGGGAGTTAATATCTTCTATTGTGTAAACAGGTTGGTTAGGATTTTCCTGTCCTAAGGAAAAAGGATGAAATGGTATAAGTAAAAGTATTAAAAAAAAGATAAAAAAGATTAAAAATATGCTTATCTTTTTCATTTAACCTTCCATTACAAAAATAGTATACAACAATTAGAATAAAGTTCAAAGTAAAACTGAAAAATTAAATTACTAAATAATAGTAGATAAAAAAAAAAATTGTGTTATTATATATAAGCAGAAATAAAAATTACCTTTGGAGGTAGCTTCTATGTTTACAAAATATTTTAAACAGTTTGCATTTATATTTATCTTTACTTTTTTGATAGCTCTTCTTTTCGCTTGTCAAATAACTGCTTCAAGTCAGATAACAAATGTTACAATAACCATTAAAGCAAATGTTAGGGCTCAAGTATATATTAGCAATATATATAGAGGTGACACCCCTTTGACTATAAACATTGGCATAGGTAAATATCCTTTAAAATTGATGGCAAATGGTTATAAGACATTTGAGACTGTTATAACAGTTTCAACGACCGGTCCAAAAGAATTTAGTTTTACTTTGGAACCAGTTGGAACAAGTTCAACAACTACAACTACTACTACAACAACTTCAAGTGATAAAGCAAGACTTATAGTTAAGGCAGATATCCCATGTTATATTTATTCAAATGGAACTAGAATCGGTATGACACCTCTTGATGTACAGATGTATCCTGGTACTTATGAAATAAAAGCTGAACCTACAGATAAGTCTTATGCTCCAAAAACTGAAAAGATCAATCTAAGTAAAGGGCAGGTACTTGAACTTAATTTTAAGTTTTTACAACCTCAACCTCAGCTATATTCAGTTACTATTAATTCGAATGTTCCAGCCCAGGTTCTTATAAACAACAATCCAGTTGGAAATACTCCTTTAACTACAAACTTAGCTCCTGGTACATACACAATTACATTAAATCCATTACAGGGCGGATATTCAAGTTTAACACAAACAATAGTGGTATCTCAACCAAATCAGGTATTTAACTTTACACTAAATGCTATCCTTTACTCTGTTACTTTCAATTCAAATGTTCCAGCACAGGTTCTTATAAACAACAATCCAGTTGGAAATACTCCTTTAACTACAAACTTAGCACCTGGTACATACACAGTCACATTGAATCCATTACAGGGCGGATATTCAAGTTTAACACAAACA
>JAAZOT010000062.1 GCA_012797605.1 Spirochaetales bacterium
GAACTTTTACTAATGGTTTGGCTTGAATCTATTTCAGAATTTTCTAAACATATAGGTTTTGTCTCTCTTAAACCAAATAATATTATAAAACCAATAACGCTTGCCAAAGCATTTCCAAGAAATATCATTGAAGTATAATTTTCAAAAAGAAATCCAGCTATTAAAGGGCCAAAAGCAAAGCCAGCATTTGCTGCAAGATATACAAATGAAAAAGATTCGTTTCTATTTATAGGCTCTGTAACATCTGTAATTATGGTTGAAATTGGAACCTGAGTCATTGATAAAAAAAGATTTGCTATTATCAATAAAACAGCAATAACAGTATTTCGTAATATATTGAAATGATAAAGAAAAAATATTGTAAAAATAATAATAATATAAACTAAAAAAGAAGATAAGAGAACAATCCTTCTTCCAATATTATCAGATATTTTACCAGATATTATAGAAGCAGGAACAAACATAAGAACTGAAATTATAAAAAACAGCGAAGCAATATATGGTTTTATCTGTAATTTTTCTACTAAAAAAAGTGTCATAAAAGGATAAATAAAGTTACCCATCGAAAGAATAAATCTTACAATTGCTAATCTATAAACTTCTTGAGAAAGACCTTTATAGATTTTAAAAATCTTACCCATGAATAGAATTTATCAGAAAAGAAATTTTAGGAAATAAATTTAGCTAATCCAATAATCTTTTTTCACCTTCAAGTTTTTTTATTTCTGTTATATCTTGAGAAACCTCTAATGTTCCAAGATAGTTTCCTTTTTCATCTCTAACTGCAAAATATCTTATATAAATAAACTTTCCATGCAAATCAATCCAAAAATCATAATGATCTTTTTCACCTTTTTTAAATGTTTCTATAATTTTATTTACTTTTTCTAAACTTTTTTGTGGATGACAATTTTGAACTTCTCTTCCTATTACTGCTGGACTTCTTGGAAAAATTCTATCTGGATTATCTGAATAGTAAGCAACTCTATCATTTTCATCTATAAAAGAAATATCAACAGGTAATTTTTTTAAGATAGAATTTAATATAAAAAGACTTAGGCTGCCAGTGTCTAGTCTAATTCTTTCATTCGAATCCTCTGTAAAACACTTTTTTTCTTCAAATATTTTTTTGTCGTTATATTTATCTTTATTCTGTTCTTTAGAAAAAAATTTTTTATCTTTTTTTTGAATTTTGAACTTTTTTATAGCATAGGCATCCCATAAACTTCCAGGTATTATCCAGCTATAACCTATATGATTTTCCCCATTTTTTATCTCAAGCCACTCTTCTTCACTTATTTTTCTCGTGCTTACAGGAAATAAAATTTTTTCCTCTTTAAAAATCATTGAAAACATATCTGCTTTTAACTTTTTTATCATTGTATAAAGTTTAATTATTTCTTCTTCCGAAAATGAATCTTTATTGAGAAAAAAAGAAATCTCTTTAATTTGAGCTCTTATTTCATCATCTTTAGCCCACATTACTTTAGAAGGACCTGTGAAATTCTTTTGCTCTAGATATGGAAAAAGCTGATTCTCCTTTCTAAGATAATGTTTATCAATTTCTTTTAATGATTCAAATTCTTTTTTTAATATATTGAATAAATCTTTTTTTAAATCTTCTTTTTTCTTAACTATTCTTAATTTCTCAATTACACTCACAAGATTTTTTAATTTTCTTTTTAGCTCCTTATTTTCCATAATAAATGTATGAATAGGATGACCAGGCATTTTATGAGGGGAGCCTTGTTTTTTAAGGGAGGATTCAAAAACAGAAACATGTAAATCACACAAATTTTGTATTTTTTCAATCGGATAACCTTCAGATATTAAACTTTGTTCCATACCTGCAATCTCTTCTGAATCAGTATTTTTTAGCAATTTAGTAAATTCTTTTTTTGCTTTTTCAAAATTTCCAGTATTATCAGCTTCTTTCAATATTTTTTTCATTATTTCTATTTTTTCTTCTCTACTTAAATTTTTCATTTAAATCTCCTTACAAATATTTTCAAAGAAATACTATTTAATTTATTAAAACCTTTGATAAACTTTTTGATTTATTTTTAAATATCATCTTCTATCTTTTATATAGTAAAATAAGCTCAAAAATAAAAAGTTTCCAATTATATATTAATATCAAAATATAATTTAGCCAATAAGTAATTTAATATCTTCTTCAACAGTCGAAATTGTTGAAAGTCCAAAATTTTTTATAATAAAATCAGCAACCTCTTTTGATAAAAAACCTGGCAATGTTGGTCCTACATGAATATTTTTAAACCCTAAATATAATAGAGATAAAAGAACAAGTACTGCTTTTTGCTCATACCATGCTATATTGAAAACAACTGGCAAATCATTAACATCTGCAAGATTAAAGATTTCTTTCAACTTAAATGCTGTCACAGCTAAAGAATATGAATTATTACACTGTCCAGCGTCTAAAACTCTAGGGATACCATCAATTTCACCAAGATTTAGTTTATTGTATCTATATTTAGCACAACCTGCTGTAAGAATAACAGTATCTTTTGGTAAAGCCTTAGCAAAATCTTCGTAGTATTTTCTTGATGGCATCCTTCCATCACAACCAGCCATTACTACAAACTTTTTTATTTTTCCATTTTTTATTGCATCTACAATCTTATCAGAAAGTTTTTCAATGATATTGTGACTAAATCCACCAATAATTTCGCCATTTTCAAGTTCTGTAGGGGGTAGACACTTTTTAGCAAGTCCAATGATTTGACTAAAATCCTTATAACCTTTTTCATCTGTTTCAATATGTTTCACCCCTTCAAAACCAACAATACCAGTTGTAAATAATCTATTTTTGTAACTTTCTGAAGGTGGAACAAGGCAGTTTGTTGTTAAAAGAATTGGTCCATTGAATTTTTCAAACTCTTCTTTCTGTTTCCACCATGCACTACCGTAATTTCCAGCAAAATGAGAGTATTTTTTAAAAGCTGGATAATAATGTGCTGGTAACATTTCACTATGAGTATAGATATCAATACCTTCTCCTTTACTCTGTTCTAATAGCATTTCAAGATCTTTCAAATCATGTCCAGAAATTAATATTCCAGGATTCTTTCTTACACCAATTTTTACTTTACTTATCTCCATTTGCCCATACTTTTCTGTATTCGCTTTATCAAGTAATGACATCGTTTTTACACCATATTCTCCCACTTTCATGATAAGAGAAATCAAGTCTTCATTTGTCAATTTATCATCTATAGTAGATGCCAATGCTTTATGCATGAATCTTAAAATTTCATCATCCTTATACCCAAGGACTAAGGCATGATCTGCATAAGCTGCCATACCTTTTAATCCATATATAATAGTTGCAATAAGAGATCTTCTTGTTTCATCATTTATAGATAAAAATCCAACAGATTTAGCTTTATTTAAGTATTCTTCTTCATCTGCTTTCCAACTTATACAATCTAAATTTAATAAACTTTGATCAATTCCAATTTTTTTATTTGAAAGCTTTTCTTTCAAGGTTTCTCTTAGATTAATTGCTTCTGTAACTCTTTTTATAAACCAGTTTTCATCAAAATTAGCATTTGTAATTGTTGAAAAAAGCGACTGTAAAAGGAATGCATCTTCTTTTTCTGTAAGAATATCGTTTTCATTAGCTACTTTTGCTAAGACCGAAATCCCTTTCAATGTATGAATAAGTAAATCTTGTAAATCAGCAGTATTTTCCTTTTTACCACATACTCCTTGTTTTAAGTTACAACCTTTGTTTTGCATTGTTTCTTGACATTGATAACAAAACATAAATACCTCCCTTTTTTTATTCTTGTTTTAAAAATAATTGTTTTAATTTATTCATCTATATATTTTTAATATTTTTTTTTTAAAATTCCAAAATATTTTTCTAACTTTTTTGGTATTATAGTATTTTAATACCTGTTATTATGAAAAAAATTATTCTCTCCTTTCAAATTATTTAATCGTAAATTAATCTGTCTTCATATCGAAATTTGTTTTTTTTGAAATCTGATATATATTTTTATTCTCAAGCATTTTGATAATCTTATCTGCATAATCTTTTATTTCATCTCCAAAGATACAGTCTTTAGGGTTGCAATTTTTAAAAAAAGGACAAAAATCTGGAATTAATGGTCCTTCAATTAATTCTATAATCTCTTTTAAATTTATTTTTTCTGGATTGATAGATAATTTAAAACCTCCAGTCGGTCCTTTAATTGATGAGACATATCCATTTTTTGAAAGAATTTGCATGACTTTAGCAAGGTGATTTTCACTAGCACCTAGACTTTTAGCCAACTGTTTAGTATTTATATATGAATCTTTTTTCTTTGCAAGCAAGATTAATGAATGGATAGCAAGCATACTTGCATCAGAAAAATACAATATGCTATTTTTCTTCATATAAGTAATATAATACCGAAATACCTTAAAGTCAAGTGGAATTTTTATTTTCTAATTATCCCTATATTTACTAGTTAAATTTACTGCTACCCAATTTAAGTTTTCTCGTGTCTCTTTTGATAAAAATACCCTAAATCTTGCCTTAAAATTATCTTTGTCTTCATAAGTACCAACAAGAATTTTTTCTTCTCCTTTGTCATAAACATAAAATTCTTTCCCATTAATGGATTTTTGTTTATCGTAAGGAAGGGATTTGATTGTTTTTATATATTTATTTTCAAGCCAAACTTTTTTAACATAATCATTAAATCCCTTTGGAAAGTGGTCATCTGTCAATGATGGTTCTTTTCTTTCTTCTTTTTTAACTTCAGGTAAATCTACTGGTTTTGGATATCTCAAATTAAATGATGTTATATACAATTGACCAATAGCATTTAATGAAAACCATTTTTCTTGATCTATCTCTACTTCTTCAAGAAATAACTTTAATTTTTCATTATCTTGATAAAGCTCAATTGAGCTTTCAGAAAATTTCTCATATGGGATTTGCATATTTTTTTCTAGGTCAAAAAATAGATATGAATATTTAGAAAGAAGGTCATAATCTAAACTTATTGGTAATGGTGCAAAATTTATTATCTCAGAAAATCTCTCATGTTTATAATAAACAGGTATATCTAGAGCTTGGCCTATAATAACTGCCATTGCTATCTGTGCCTTATATCCCCCGGTAGCATCTATGGCTATATTTTCTTTACCATATTTACTTATAATATCCCCAATCTCCCTTACAAGGTTTCTTAGACCATAAATCTTAAACTTCTTCGGTTCTTTATCTTGTAAATCCTTTATTACCCTGTATTCTATATCCTTTTCGCCAAGTTTTAACTCTTTTCTTTTTTTAAAATAGCTTTTTAATACTTTCCCCGTGTTTTCTCCATCTTCTGTATCTGAAACAAGGAAAAATATTCTTTCGATTGACATATTTTTCTTCGAAAGGTATTCTTCAATGGTATTAATTTCGGCCCCACAGAATCTATCCTTTGGATTTATTTCAGTTAAAAGAGAAGCAAGTTCATCCCACCTTTTCCCTTCAAAGGCAAATTTGATTTTTTCATATTTTTTATCATCTTCAATCATCTTATCATCAATTCTTTTTAAATTTGATTCGAATAGACTTGTTCCAACAGTGCATATCAAAATATTTCTTTCTTTTACCATATGTTTTTCTCCCTTATATCAATAATAAATTGATATCAAAAGATAAATTTTAATAAATCTCTTCTTTTGTTTTTTAAAGGTTCATAACATCCTTAAATGATACTGTGCTTCTTTTAATTTCAATATCTTTTATTTTTCTATCTTTCAAGTTTTTTTCTAGTAATTTTCCAGCAGGATTTTCACTTCTTTGAACCCAAAAAATTTCAGCTTTTTTAAATTTAGATAAAATTTTACAAATTCTTGAAAATGAATCGATCATCCTTTGGTTCATTGGGGGTGGTATCCATTTTTTATATTGTCTTGGTAATACCTGTAAATCTGTAAATACATCAATTTCAACTCTTGAATGACTTATAGATCTTTTATGAAGATACTTATCAATCTTTTCAAGAGTTTTTTCCACACCTAGGTATTCACTTAAAGCTGAATTATTAACCGCACCAATAGAGAAAAAGAAATTTCCTTTGACATCATCATCTAAAAGGCCAAAAAAATAGTAACAACAAAATGCTTCTTTCTTTTGAGAAAAATATGAAGAGTCAATATAAACTTTTAAATAATATTTTATTTTTTCCATATTTATTATGATAAAATAAAATGAAAAATATTACAAAATTTTTATTGTTTTTTTCAACAAAATTATCATAAATTTTAGATTAGAAGATAAAATAAGAGTTATTGAAAAATTAATATTTAGTAGTATAAATGCAGAGATCTATTTGGTTATGAGGAATAAATGAAAAAATCAACTAACAATACAATAATAATATTTTTTCTTTTTATTTTACTGAATGCTTTTAGGTTAGCCTTTATAACTCAACTTCTAACTTCTCTTCCATGGGATTATTTCTTGGGAAAAATGGTAAGCGCGATTGCAATCTGTGGAATTTTTATTACTTTACTTTTTGTAATAAAAAAGAGGATTTTCCTCATTATTTTTTATATTCTTCAAACAATCTTCTTATTCAGCAATTTAGCTTATTTTTTTTATTTTCATAATTATTTGCATCTATTTTCTTGGTTTTCTTTATTGAAAGAGACGACATCGATAATAAAACATTTAGCAATACCATTGGAATGGGAAATGTTATGGTTACTTATTGATATTCCATTCTTTGTTTTAACTATTATCAATTATTCAAAAATAAGACAAACCTTAAAAATTAATAAGATTAAAATTGGTTTTAAATTAAAAATTTCTTTAGTCTTATTCCTTATTATTTTTTTTATATTTGCATATTTTGTTCAATTTATAATTTACTATAAAGATTCAACACCTTACGAACTATTAAATACAAATAAATTTAAAGGAGAAGCGACTTTCATTTATTTTTATGGTTTTACTGCAAATAGTATTGCTGTTTTCTATAGAGATAAATATAATAATAAAAAAGAAGAACTTTTAAGTTATGGTCCATTAATTTCAATAAATAATGAAGATAATAAATTTCCTAAAAATCATGTTTTTATATTCCAGATTGAGGCTTTTGAATCAAGTGCTGTATTGGCAAAATATAATAATGAATATGTCATGCCATTTTTAAATGAACTTAAAAATTCCTCTATATTTTTTCCTTTTTGTTTAAGTTATCATAAAGGAGGAAATACTTCAGATGCAGAATTTTCTGTAATTAATAGTGTTGAACCTTTGAATGATTATCCAGCGATAAAGCTTGGGTCAAATGCTTTTTCAAATTCCTTTATAAAAATTTTAAAGAATTTTGGATATGATACTCATGTATTTCATGGAAATGCAGGCTATTTTTTTGATAGACAATCTGCCTTTCCTAAAGCTGGATTCAATATTTTCCATGATTTAAATAGTATGAAGTTAAAACAGGTTACATGGGGAGCAAGTGATGAAGATGTTTACAATTACATGATTGAAAATCTTAAAAACCAAAAAGAACCTTTTATTTATTATATAATATCTATGTCCAGTCATGAACCTTACAATTTAATAAATCCAGTATTTTTCGATAAGAATTTTGAGCAAATTGATGATGTTAGAACAAAAAACTACTTTAATTCGATGAGATATGTAGATAAAACTCTTCAATCTTCCGTTCAAAAAATTTTAATAAAATTTCCAGATGCCCTAATTATTATCTTCGGGGACCATAGTAGTGCCATCAGAAATAGTAAGTATTATAAAAATTCTAGAGTTGTAACTCCATCTGGCAATTCTTTAGAATTTGTTCCTTTATTTATTATATCTAAAGATTTAAGTTCTCATTTTGAAAAGCAAAAAGCAGTTTCCTTTTTGGATATTGCTCCGACAATTCTTTCCCTTTCAAATGTTAATGCGACAATAAAAACTTATGGGGAAAATCTTATTGATTTTACAAACCTAAAAAATAAAATCTATTTTAAGGGTGAATCATTTTCTAGAAAAGAACTTTTTAATATTATATTTGATTCACTTAAAGATTATTTTAAGTAAAATTTAATTCACTATATAATTCAGCTTTTTCCTGTTTATAAAATATACGACTTGAAATTTATCATTTGTTAAATTCAAAGCTTTTTGAAAATCTTTAGCTAGATCTTCAATTTTATGAGAATCAGAACCAATAGTTACTTCTCTTCCTCCAACCTTATAATAAATATCTAGTATATCATTGGATGGCATGCAATCTATGCAGCCTTTTCGTAGACTAGAGGTATTTATTTCCAAAATTATTCCTTTTTTAACAGCCTTTCTTAAAATACTTTCAATTTGACTTTCATCATAAATCAGTTTATTAAAGTATCTTTTAGGAAAATCAAAATGCCCTATCGCATCAAAACCACCATATTCTACCATCCTTTCCATCTGCAGCCAATAATTTTTATATACTATTTCAATAGGGATATTGTCAAGGACCATTCGACTTAAAAACATATCATTGTAAAAATAATGAATACTTCCAATTATATAATCGAAATGGTAAGATTGAATAGATTCTAATTCCTTTTTATATATATGTGGCTCACCAAACTCAACTCCTGAAAGAATTATCAACTTATCTTTATATTTACTCTTTATCTTAGTAAATTCGTTAAAGTATTCTAATGGATTGAATTTACCACAACCTGAATCGACTGGGTTGTTATCGGCATGATCTGTAAAACATAGATAATTTACTCCACTTTTTATTGCTTGTATGCAATATTCTTCCATAGTTACATTTGAGTCATCAGAATGATGGGTATGAATATGTAAATCAATCATTTAATACTCCATATTTTTAAGTTTTTTAAGTTTTATCAAAATCATAAATTAACTTACATTTAAGAATTAAGTTATATATATGTTAAATTAAATTTAATAAGTTGAATTTAAATTTTTATTCCAAATTTTTTTAATATCGAAGAGAAACAGAAATAAAGAATTACAGTAAATGAAATCGATAAAAATAGAGAAAGATAAAAATTTAAACCTCTTTTTAATAAATAAGGAAATATTAAAAATAAAGGTAAAGAAGGAATAACCATCCAAAATATACCAATAGATATAGAAGAGATCTTATTTATATCTTTTTGTTCTATATATATCCAAATAAAAGAAAGAATAGATACTAAGGGTATAGCAGCCAAAATAGTAGATAAGAAGTTATTTTTTTTAGAAAATTCACTTATTAAAACTATTATTAAGGAAGTAAACAATAATTTTACAATAAAAAACAACATAAATACCCTTAGAAACACTTATCAAATTTGAGCTTAATTTCAAGCAAAAACAATTGAAATAAAAACTATAGGCTTAAAATGAAAAGGAAAACTGAATTTCTATTCTTTTAAAATACATGCCAATGATATCTGTAAAATCATCGTGAGCGACTCCTCCATAAATTAGATAAAATGCGAGAAGTTGAGTAAAATCAACCCAGAAATGAAATGCAACACTTCTTAAAAGTCCGCCTCTATCATACATTAAGTCAATATAAAAAGTCAAAATTGATCTTCTAATAAAATAATTAAGAAAATACTCTGGATTTTGTTGATAAAATTCTATTTCTGAAGGCACATGAAATAAAGGGAAAATTAACATATCTGAGATTTTGGCAACCCATTCATTATATGAAGAACCTAGTTCCTCATATATAAAACCACGAAAAAGACTCTCTTCTCCTATTGCAACAAAAGAACAAAGTGCATAGAGAAAAACAGCCATTATTGGAACTCCTAATAATATTGGCAACTCATGCATCCCAATAAAAGCCTTTCCAGTTGCAAATATAGATTGCTCAAAATTATTACCAGCAAGGAGTTGCTGTAAAAAAGGAGCAATAAGACCAGCTGGAATTATTGGAAAGAGTAAAGCATCAGACAAGCCTTTCTTTGAAATCGGAGCTATAACTAAATCAAAAAAAGATTGTGGTTCCCATTTAGCAAGTTTTTCATAAGGGAAATAAGATATAAATGATGAATTACCAAAAGCCTCCTCCCGCCAGTTATTATTATATATCCCAATTTTAGCCAATTTTCTTCTATCTCTGTAAATAGCATAAGTTGTAAAAAAGGAAAAATCCATAAAACCATTTGATGGAAGCTGTGCTAAAAAATCCTCGTCTATATCATACAAAGTTTCACTAAGAAAATAGAGACCTAAGGATGTAGCAGAAAAAATCAAAGCCATTGGTAAATTATAAAAAAACATGGGCAAGACAGTTAAAAATAGTGAAAGGTCCAATAATTCGTATGATATAGAATCTGAAAAACCCACATTGTAAAATAAATCTAAAATCAAATAGGAAGTTACAAAACCGAAAGAAATCAAAGCTGGATATAGAACTTCAAAGTGGTTTAATTGAAGGATATTAGTATTTTCTTGGGACAAAACGGAATTTGTAAGAGTAAAGACCAAAATAGCAATCAGAATACTAATGAAAATAGTCTTTTTCATCAAAATACTCCTGATTTTTGTACTTGATTTGAATAAATTATTGATAATAATAATTATAATATATCTATTATGATTTTACAAATATTGTGATTTTATAAACATTATGATTGTACAAAATTTTTGCTTTTACGAATATTAATTAGAATAAAATTTTTTTAATTCTTCTTCAACAGAGAATGATTCGCCTTTTTCATATCTAGTTGTAAGGGAAGATGCGAATTTTTCAATGAGTATCTCTTTTAAGTTATAGTTTTCCTCTAATGATTGATGGACATATTTACTAACAAAACTTTCTACCCCAATTAATCTGTATGATGATGAATGAACAAGAAGGTAAAAGACAATAGAATCAAATTCTATCTTTGATCTTGAAGATATGACAAGAGTATCTATAAATATTATCCCACTATTATATGTCAAGTTTAATGCCCTATTTGTAAATTCGGTGAATCCATAATCTTTTAAAAAATCAAAACTTGGTAAAGTATTAGTAATTATTACTTTTGCATTATCAACAATATCTTCATTAAAGTATGGATATAATCTTTCTTTTAGTTTTTTATCAAGAGTTGTCGCGATAGGTCTATAAATCTCCCTATTTTTGTATATCCATGATATTGTGTTTTTAACTAAAAAATCATAAAATTCGTTATTTTCTGCCATACTTTTATATATTAAATCAAATATTAAATAATTTCAATTAAAAATTGACTAAAATGAATAATAAAAATATATTTTAATATAAAAAAAGTTATATTATGAATAAGAAAAGAAAATTACATGAAGAAAAAAGAATTAAATAATAAACATAACAATTTTCTCATATTTTCTTTTTTGCTTATAATTTTTTATATTCTATTCAGCTGTGAAACATTAGATAAGAATTTATTATCTAATTATATAATAAATGATTTAGATTATTTTAGTCTTTCAACTTTAAATGATGATTTTGGATTTGCCATTTCATCAGATCCACATTTTTTTGGTAAAAACTCAAATCTCCAAGCATCTATAAATATATTAAGAACTTGTGAAAAATATTACCTTGAGGGAAGAATCGAAAAATTATTTATTTTAGGAGATTTTTTTGATATTGGAGGGTTAAAAGAAAATTGGATAAGATTCTTAAAACTCAAAAAAGAGATTTCTCCAAATATTAAGATATTAAGTGTTATAGGAAACCATGATAAATATTTTGGAGGTCAAATCTTCTGGAAAAATATCTTTGGGAGTATCAAAAGCCAAGATTTTAACTATGGGCCATCTTCCTTTATTTGGCATTACTCATTTAAAAATTTTCATTTTATAGGATTAAATCTTCCTTCAGGTTTTTTTAATATGAAACCGACGGAGATAAAATGGATAGAAGAAGAATTAAATAAAATCCCAAATGAAGATTTTATAGTAATTTTATCTCATAGTTTTTTTTATTCTTCTGGTTATAAAGATATATCTGGTAATTGGTTTGATAATAAAGGAAATATTAAAAATATAGCTCCTATATTTGCTAATAAAGCAGATTTAGTAGTAAGTGGACATAATCATTATATGGAATGGATAGAACAAGATGACCTTGTTTGGATAATTGTCGGAGCAATGGGGGGTAAACCAGATCCGTCTCCTTCATTTATTACTAAAGGTTCTAAATGGTTCTTAAAAGATCAATTTGGCTTTTTTCTAATTGAAATAAAAGGAGAAAAAATACATTGCTCATTTCAAGATCAATTTGGTAATATTTTGTTTCATAAGACTTTAAAAAAATAACAAAACAATTTATATTTAATCATTTTATGGTTTATATCTTTATTTAATAATAATAAATAATTTTATCGATAAATTAAAGAAACTAGATTTTTCAATTTTTAACATTATAGTTTAATTAAAGAAGGTAAGGAAAATGAATGATAAAAATATGAATATTTCACAAAAAACCACTATCAAAATTCTTCTCACCTCTTTAATTGGTATATGGATGACAAATTTTCTATACTCTTTAGTTTTACCTCAAGTTTTAATAATGGAAGCATTAGAAAGAAATGATTTTTACAAGAGAACATTTCTTTTGACCATTGGAATCGGTTCAATAGCCGTTTTACTGGTTTATCTTTTTTATAGAAGAATAGAAAAAGCCATTATTAAAATTGAAAGGGGGAATAAATTAAGTGAATATGAGTTTTTAAAAGTTGAAAAATCTTTTACAACAATAGAATCTTTTTTATTTTTAATTGGAGCATTGAGTTATCTTTTGGCAGTTATATTAAATGTTTCTCTAGAATATTTAAAAAATGGTAATATTGACTTCAAATACTGGATTTTTAGAACTATTTTAGCAATTTCATATGGTTTATTAAATGGGATAGTTGTTGCTCGACTTATAAATTATGCTTGGATTGATGCGAAGCATGCATTAAATATAAGATACTTAAAAAATGAGAAACAAAAATCTAAAACAAGATCGAAGCTTATTATTCCATCTATTTTACTTCTTATTGTCAATATTTCCTTTTTAACAGTAGCTACATTTAACTTCTTCGATAGATATGCTTTTACATTTATAAAATTTAACTTTATTTTAAAACATTTCTTATCTCTTGCTTTAAGATTTATTATAGTTGATTTGATAGTCTTCTATGCAATATATTTAGAGCACCAAAAGCATATAGATCATTTGTATAATCAATTTGATATAATGGCGAACCAAGAAATGGATCTTTCAAAAAGAGTAAATATCGTAAGTTTCGATGAAATAGGGAAAATGACTTCCAATATTAATATTATCCTTGATAAACTTCAAAATTCTTTTGTAGAGGTTGCAAATGCAGAAAATATTGTTTCGGACTTAGGTCTTAAAATAGAAGAAAATTTTTTGGCTCTTAAAGATGAATCTTTAAGACTTTCAAAAATAATAAAAGATGTTCAAGATATCGAAGAAATTGAAAATAGTATTGTTGAAAAAGCTAATAATGATTTTAAGAATCTTATAATTACGATTGAAAATACAGTATCTAAATATAAATATCAAAATGATTTTATAGAGAAAACCTCAGTTTCGATGAAGAACATTTTAGGTTCCTTTCAATTTATTTCAAGACATACTATTGAAACAAATCAACTATTTGAATCCTTAGCATCAAATATCTATAAAGGGGAAGATGAGTTAGTCAAACTTGCTAATATAAATAAAAAAATGATAGAATCCAACTCAGAAATACAAAATATTACTAAACTTATAATTGATATATCCGATCGTAGTAGCTTACTTGCTATGAATGCAGCGATTGAAGCTGCCCATGCAGGTGATGCTGGTGTTGGATTTTCAGTAGTAGCTGAAGAGATGAGAAAGCTTTCGGAGATTACTTCGGATTCAGCACAAAAAATTGTAAGTATTGTTAAAAATATTGTTGAATCAAATACAGAAGCAGAAGAAGTAAACTTTTTAATAGAAAAATTGTTTTCTGATATACATAAGCAGCTTGATGAGACAAAATCAAAAATGCAAATGGTAACAAGAAATTCCGAAGAACAAAAAGAGTATATTGATCAAAACATAACAGAAGTTGAAACACTTATAACTATAAATGAAGAGATTAAAGAAACTACTCAAAAGATCATCCAAATCCAACCTCAAGTCATTTCTTCTTTGAATGAACTTCAAAAGATAACAAAATCCCTTATTGAAAATAATAATATAATGATTCAATCTGTTGAGAAGATGAATAATTCAGTTGAATTTACCTCCAACTCCTTTACAAAAATGATAGATGCTGTAAGTAAGTTGAAAGGGATAATTTTGAATTATAAAATTGAATCAAAAAACCAAAACAATGAATTGATGGAAAGTAAAAAAAAGGATATCCAATCTATATAAAACTTAAATTTAACTAGAACTTTTTTCATTTTCAAAATATTTTTTATTATTTTTCTTGTATCATTAGATTAAAATAAATTGTTGATGGAATATTTTATTAAAAAGGAAGTCATAATTGAAAAACAAACTTATTTTTATTTTGTTTCTAATATTCTTTTTTATACATTTTTTCAACATTAATAGTTTGGCGACTTCTAATATTAATGATTTTTCCTTTGCAATATTATGTTATCACAATATAGTAGAAACTCCATCTACAGACTATGATGTTTCAATTACTGATTTTAGCAATCAGATGAAATACTTAAATGATAATGGTCTTACTTCACTTTTCGCTACTGATGTTATTGAAATACTTGAATCAAAAAGAAAATTATTAGTAAATAATCAAAAATATGTCGCTATAACTTTTGATGATGGAAATAAAGGGGTTTACCTATATGCAGATAAAATTCTTCAAGAAAACAACCTTAAAGCCACAATTTTCATTTATCCATCTGTAATATTTTCTGCAGAAAAAGATAATAAAAAAAATTATATGACATTTTCTATGATAAATCGTCTTATTTCAAAACCATATTTTCAACTTGGTTGTCATTCATACTATCATCCATATATGACAAAGGAAGATGAAAAAGGGTTATTGTTAAATACTCAAACTGCTAAAACAGTTCTTCTCAAAAAAACCGGCATTGATCCAATAACTTTTGCTTATCCATTTGGTTTATATAATGATAAAGTCATTGAATATGTAAAAAAAGCTGGATTTAAAGGTGCTTTTACTATTGATAGAAAGTTTGCAAACAAAAACACCGATATTTATAAAATTCCAAGATTTATTATCACCAAAGATACATCTTTTGAAAAATTCATTCAAATAGTTAATTTAAAATAATTTCATAAAAATCTTATATTTCTATTGACAAAAATTTTTTTGGAAGATTTGATTAGATATCTATTAGTTAGTATACTAATTATTTGAATGCTAACTTAAGGGGTATATTTATGTTTGATTCAAACCAATTGCCTTTCATTAGTGCATTTTTTAAGATATCTAGAAAGACCTTTACTATGATGTTTTCGGAACTTGAGAAGGTTAAAATCCATCCTGGTCAACCCCCAATATTATCTTTATTGCTTCAAGAAGAAAAACTTACTCAGACTGAAATAGCCAGCAAAGTTTGTGTAAAGCCTTCAACTATAGCAGTTATTTTAAAAAAAATGGAAAAAAACAGATTGATAGAGAAAATGATTGATGAAAATGATCGAAGAGTCTATTACATAGTGCTTACAGAAGAAGGAAAAAATGTAGCCAATAAAGCTAAAGATATCTTACTTAAACTTGAAAAAGAGTTTACGGAAACTTTGACAGATGAAGAAAAGAAAAATCTTATAAATTATCTTTCAAAGATAATTATAAAATTAGATGAATACAAACAAAAAAAATAGTATAAAGGAAAGTCAAATGTCGATAACACTAAAACAATTTAAACCATATCTATTTCAAGCAATTTTAACTATAACCCTAGTTGCTATATCTGCAATACTTAACCTTTACCTTCCAAATATGATGTCAGATATTGTAAATAAAGGAGTAATAAGGCAAAACACAAACTATATAATAGAGGTTGGCTTGAAAATGCTTCTTATCTCCTTTATAAGTGTATTGTTTGGGATTTTATCTCATCTTACTTCTGCAAAGATTGCAGCATCATATGCTAAGGATTTAAGATTTAAAATATTTAAAAAAGTAACTGATTTCTCTTTTTCAGAGTTTGACTCTTTTTCAACAGCATCACTTATAACTAGAAATACAAATGATGTTTTACAAATTCAGCAGCTTTCTATTATGATGATGAGAATGGTAATAAGAGCGCCGATATTATCCATTGGTGGAATCATCATGGCATTTTCAATAAATTCAAAACTTTCAAGTATTCTTTTTATTTCTTTGCCACTATTAATAGGAGGAATAACATTAATTATATTTTTAACCATGCCTTTGTTCAAACAACTTCAGAAAAAAATTGATAAGATAAATCTTGTTGTAAGAGAAAATATTTTAGGGGTTCGTGTTATAAGAGCTTTTAATAAAGAAGAATATGAAGAAAAAAGATTTAATTTCGCTAATATAGATTTAACAAAAACAGCCTTAACCTTGAATAGAATTAATGCTATTATATTTCCACTTATGATGTTTCTTATGAACTTCACTACTATTGGTATTATAGCCTATGGAGCAAATCTTTTAGATGCAAACAAATTAAATATAGGAGATTTGATGGCTGTTTTACAGTATGTTATTCAAATCCTTTTTGCATTTGCAATGATCTCAGTTATTTTTGCATTCTTACCAAGAGCAATAGCTTCTATTAATAGAATAGATGAAGTGCTAAAAAAGGAAAATAGTATAAAAGATAGCGAAAACCCAATTAATTTTTTATCTAACTTAAAAAATAAACAGATAACTTTTGATAATGTCACATTTTACTATCCTTTTAGTAAAGAACCTGTTCTCGAAAACATATCTTTTTCTATTCCTGAAGGCAAAACTACTGCTATTATTGGTAATACAGGTGCTGGCAAATCCACTCTATTGTCACTTTTGTTGAGATTTTACGATGTCTCAAGCGGTCAGATAAAGATTGGCGATACTAATATTAAAGAATGGAAGCAAAATCAACTTAGAAACCTTTTTGGATTCGCTCCCCAAAAACCCGTCATCTTCAGCAATTCGATTTATGAAAATATCAAATTTGGTAGAGATATAGATGATAGTAAAGTCTTTGAAGCAGCAAAAATTGCTATGGTAAGTGAATTTGCTGAAAAAATGCCTCAAGGATACGATACCATTCTTGCTCAAGGCGGGACCAACCTTTCTGGTGGGCAAAAACAAAGAATTTCAATAGCAAGAGCTATAGCAGAGAAAAAAGAGTTCTACATATTTGATGATACATTTTCTGCATTGGACTTTAAAACAGATAGTAAAATAAGAATGGAACTTTCAAAAATTGCTGCAGATTCAACAGTTATAATAGTTTCCCAAAGAGTTGCCACTATTTTAGGTGCATATCAAATAATAGTTTTGGAAGATGGTAAAATTGTTGGTATAGGTAATCACAATCAATTACTAAAAAGTTGCGTAGTCTGTCAAAACTTTGTTCATTCACAACTATCAGAAGAGGATATTAAATCAATAAGATAATTATAGGAGTAGAAAATGTCAGATAAAGATAAAATTCAATCAAAAGGACAACAAAATGTTAGTCTGGGAATAAGAGGTCCTGGTTTTAGAGGACCTGGGGCTCATCTAGGTGGACCAGTCGAAAAACCTAAAAATTTTAAGAAATCTCTTTTAAGACTATTAAAAGAACTTAAACCTTTTAATTTTGCTTTAATTATCGTGCTTTTATTTACGATATCTGCTACGATAGTTACTATTTTCGCACCTAAAATAATGGGAAAAGCAATTACAGTAATATTTGAAGGAATTTTTGCAAAATTTAGAAACCAATCTTCAAAAATAGATTTCAATAAAGTATATAACATCCTTATAACTCTTGGTATAATGTACATTGTTGCAATTTTATTTAACTATGTTCAGCAATACATTATGGCTAGTGTGTCTCAGAATCTTGTTAAAAATCTGAGAACAAAAATGATGAGTAAATTAAACAGGCTACCTTTAAAATATTTTGATACTAATAGTCATGGAGACATTTTAAGTAGATTTACAAATGATATAGATACAATAAGTTCGACTTTACAACAAGGACTTGTTCAAGTTTTTTCCTCGGTAATTTCGATAATAGGCGTCATAATAATGATGCTTACAATAAGTCCATTTCTCACACTTATAACTATACTTACTCTACCATTAAGCATATTCGCAACATCATTCATAGCAAAGCAATCACAAAAGCAATTTCGAAGTCAACAGAGTCTTTTAGGTAAAATAAATGGGCATATTGAAGAATCATTTTCTGGTCATATAGTTATAAAAAGTTATAACAGGGAAAAAGATTCTATAGATAAATTTGTCGAAGTAAATGAAAAACTATATAATGTAGGATGGAAGGCTCAATTTTTTTCAGGAATAATAATGCCTATTATGAATTTTATTTCAAATATTGGTTATGTTGTTATTGCTGTTGTTGGAGGTATATTTGTAACTAAAAGACTTATAACAATTGGAGATATTCAGGCTTTCATTCAATATTCAAATCAGTTTACCCAACCAATCATAGCCATTTCAAACATAGTAAATCTCATACAATCCACAATTGCAGCCTCAGAAAGAATATTTGAAATGCTTGATGAGAATGAACTAGAAAAAGAAGAAGAAAATTTAATAGAAATAAAAAACATAAAAGGGGAAGTAAAGTTCGATTCAGTATATTTTTCATACTTACCAGAGAAGAAACTTATTGAGAATTTTTCTTTAAATGTAGATGAAGGAAAGATGATTGCTATAGTTGGACCTACAGGTGCTGGTAAAACTACTCTAGTAAATCTTCTAATGAGATTTTATGAAATAAATAAAGGTCAAATTTTAGTAGATAATATAAACACTAAAAATATAAAAAGGGAAAATCTTAGAATTTTTTTTGGAATGGTTCTTCAAGACACCTGGCTTTTCAATGGGACAATTAAAGAGAATATAGCATATGGACGGGAAGGAGCAACAGATGATGAGATAATTACTGCTTCAAAAGAAGCATATGCTCATCATTTTATTTCTTTACTTCCAGATGGTTATAATACCATTATAAATGAAGAGTCATCAAATATTTCACTAGGGGAGAAACAATTAATAACGATAGCAAGAGCATTTTTAAAAAACCCAGATATCTTGATTTTGGATGAAGCCACAAGCAATGTGGACACTTTAACCGAAATTCATGTCCAAAAGGCTATGAAAAAATTAATGGTAGGTAGAACTAGTTTTGTTATTGCTCATAGGCTTTCAACTATTAAAAATGCTGATAAAATAATAGTAATGAATGAAGGGAAAATAATAGAAACAGGAAACCATGAGCAACTACTTAATAATAAAGGATTCTATTATCAACTATATCAAAGCCAATTCTTAGGGATTGCTATTTAATGTAAAAATTGCTTGAGAAGTCATGAAATAAGATTTTAATAAATTTACTACTTTCAAAGTTCAAAGAATTCCATTTTACTTAAGGATGATTACTTCCTTTAGTATAAGACTAAACTTGCTTCCAACTCCTTTTTCGCTTTCAATAAGAATCTGTCCATTAATTATTTCAGCAAGTTTTTGAGAAATAGGAAGCCCTAAACCTGTTCCTTCAGTTTTTAAGCTATCTATACCCCTATAAAAAGAATCAAAAATATGTTCTTTTTCCTTTTCTGTTAATCCATAACCACTATCTATA
>JAAZOT010000013.1 GCA_012797605.1 Spirochaetales bacterium
GCATTGAAACTTGCAGCTATGCTTCATGACATAGGAAAAGTAGAATCAATAAGCATAAATCCAAAAGCAAATTATCCAAAATATCCTAACCACGCAAATCTATCTGCAAATATTGCTAAAAGATATTTAAAAGATATATTGAGGTTTTTTCCATTCTATTCCCAATTATTAGAAAAAGTAACTTTTTTAATAGAAAATCATATGAAAATTGCTTTTTTACCAGATCTTGAAGAAGATAAAAAGAAAGATATCCTAAATTCTGTATATTTAAATGACTTACTAAAATTATTAAAAGCTGATTTAAACGCCTCTTCTGCCGATTTAAATATCTATAAAAGGGTCTATTCATATATTCAAAAATTAAAGATTTAATTTCATTGTCGTTTTATTCATTATGATTTTATATTGAATATTGTTAAATTATTGTAATTTTTTTTTGTAATTTTAATATTAAATTTATTCAATTTTATTTGTTATATTTTTTCAATTTTACTTGACATAAGTTATTGCATTAATAACATAAAAAAAAGGGGTAATATGAACTTTTTAAAAAGAAGTTTAAAGGAAGCAGATCCAGAGATCTATGAAGTTATTCATAAAGAATTGAAAAGACAAGAGGAAAAACTTGAGCTAATTGCATCTGAAAATGCAGTTTCGAAGGCAGTTCTTGAAGCTCAGGGTTCTGTATTAACGAACAAATATGCAGAAGGATACCCTGGGAGAAGATACTATGGCGGTTGTGAATATATAGATGAAGCCGAAGAACTAGCAAGAGCCAGGTCAAAACAACTTTTTAATGTTAAATTTGCCAATGTTCAACCGCATTCTGGTAGTCAGGCAAATATGGGAGTATATTTTGCTGTATTGAAGCCAGGTGATACGATAATGGGTATGGACCTTTCACATGGTGGACATCTTACTCATGGTTCTCCTGTAAATTTTTCTGGGATATTTTTTAATGTTATTCATTACGGTGTTGATAAGATCACAGAGCAGATAGATTATGACCAGTTGGCACTTCAAGTAAAAGAAGTCAAACCAAAAATGCTTGTAGCAGGGGCTTCTGCATATCCCAGAATACTTGATTTTAAAAGATTGAGAGAAATAGCAGATAGTGTTGGAGCTTATCTTATGGTAGATATGGCTCACATCGCAGGTTTAGTAGCTGCAGGACTACACCCAAATCCATGTGAATATGCTCATTTTGTAACTACAACTACTCATAAAACACTTCGTGGTCCGAGGGGCGGGATGATATTAACAAATGATCCAGAATTAAGTAAACTTATAAATAAAACTATTTTCCCAGGAATTCAGGGTGGACCATTGATGCATGTTATCGCTGCAAAAGCTGTAGCTTTTAAAGAGGCTCTTTCAGATGAATTCAAAGAGTATCAGAAAAAGATTCTTGAAAATGCTCAAGCTCTTTCAAATGCTTTGAAAAAAGAAGGATTTAGAATTGTTTCAAATGGTACAGATAATCATCTTATGCTTGTAGACGTAACATCAAAAGGAGTTACAGGAAAAGAAGCAGAGACTATGCTTGATGATGCACATATTACTTGTAATAAAAATACAATTCCTTTTGATCCAAATCCTCCAACAGTCGCTTCAGGAGTAAGATTGGGGACACCGCAGTTAACTACAAGAGGAATGGGCACTAAAGAGATGGAAATTATAGCTTCTTTGATAAACAAGGTATTAACAGAAAAGAATGAAGATTCAAAAAATTATGTAATTTCAGAAGTAAATAAACTTTGTGAAAAATTCCCTCTATATAAAGGTATTATTGATTAATATTGCATTGTTAATTAACAGGTAAAATTGAAATGTAGTGTAAATTAAAAGGGGATATAAATGGGAAACGATCAAAATTTAAAGAGAACTCCACTATATCAATCATATAGCAAATATGCTGGTGCTAAATTTGTCGATTTTGGTGGATGGGAACTTCCAGTTCAATTTGAGGCTGGAATAATTGCTGAGCATATGGCTGTAAGAAAAAATGCCGGTATGTTTGATGTTTCACACATGGGAGAAATTATAGTCGAAGGACCTGATGCAGAAAAATATGTTGATTATCTTGTTACAAATGATGTAAAATCGATGGAAGAGTACCAAGTTATCTATACTCTTATGTGTTACCCTGATGGAGGTGTTGTAGATGATCTTTTAGTTTATAAGTATAGTAAGAAAAAGTATCTTTTAGTAGTCAATGCATCAAATGTCGATAAAGATTACGAATGGATAGTTAAAAATAAAAATTGTGCAGTTTCAATTGAAAATATCTCAAACGAAATTGTTCAAATCGCTTTCCAGGGACCTAAAGCCGAACAGATACTTCAAAAATATGTTAATTTTGATCTTTCATCTATTAAGTTTTTTCATTTCAAAGATCCTGTTCAGATTAATGGTATCGATTGTATTGTTTCAAGAACAGGTTACACTGGTGAGGATGGATTTGAGATCTATGTAGGAGCTGAACAAGGCTTACGAGTATGGGATTATATATATGAAAAAACAAGGGGGGATAATGTTCTTCCTTGTGGATTAGGTTGCAGAGATACTTTGAGATTTGAGGCCAAACTGCCTCTATATGGACATGAAATCAGTAAAGATATTACTCCTATAGAAGCAGGGCTTAAATTTTTTGTTAAATTGGAAAAAGATAATTTTATAGGAAAAGAAGTACTTGTAAATCAAGTTCAAAATGGAGTAAAAAGATCATTAAAAGGTCTTGAAATGATTGATAAAGGTGTCCCAAGATCTGGTTATAAAGTTTTTAAAAATGGTAAAGAAATCGGTTTTATAACAACAGGTTCATATTCACCAATGCTCGATAAAAATGTGGCACTTGCATTAATTGAAAGCAGCCTAAAATTAAACGATGAAGTTGAAGTCGAAATTCATGGCAAACTTAAAAAGGCTATTTTAGTAAAGACACCTTTTTATAAAAACACTAAAAAGGAAAATTAATAAAAAACTTTTCTTTTTTATAAATTGATTAATTTAAGTTAAGCCAATTTTGAAAAAATGGAGGATATATGGAAATTTTAAAAAATCTTAAGTATTCAAAAACACATGAATGGGTAAGAGTTGAAGAAGGCATTGCATATGTTGGGATAACAGATTTTGCACAACATGCTTTAGGAGATATTGTTTATGTTGAACTTCCAGAAGTAGATAGTGAAATAGCAAAAGGCGATGAAATAAGCAATATAGAATCTGTAAAGGCTGCTTCCCCAATTTTCTCTCCTGTTAGTGGCACTATTGTAAAAGTCAATGAAGATCTTGAAGATGATGCAGAATTAATTAATCATAAACCTTATGATGCATACATTTTTGCTGTAGAACTTTCCAATCCTGAAGAGATTGAAGAACTTATGGACGCTGATCAGTATGAAGAATTTTGTGAGACAGAAGGCTCTCACTAAGGAGTTTTTATGCATCCTTACATACCACATACTTCGGAAGAAGTAAAATCAATGCTTTCAGATATTGGTGTAAGTTCTATTGACGAGCTTTTTGCCGATATTCCTGAGAGTATTAAATTAAAAAGACATTTAAATATTCATGATCCTATGTCTGAATTTGAGGTATACAAAGAGTTGAAATCACTTTCTGAAAAGAATAAAACAGCTGTATCATTTTTAGGTGCAGGTTGTTATGATCATATTATTCCTGTTGCTGTTCAACATATAATTTCAAGAAGTGAATTTTATACCTCATATACACCATATCAAGCTGAAATATCTCAGGGCACTTTACAATCTATCTTCGAATTTCAATCTTTGATTTGTGAATTGACTGGACTTGATGTTTCAAATGCGTCTTTGTATGATGGGCACACAGCAGCTTCTGAAGCTTCAGTTATGGCTTTAAATAGCGTTAAAAAGTCAGATACAATATTAATATCTGAATATCTACATCCTTTTACAAAGCAAGTACTTAAGACATATTTTCTAGGACTAGATATCTTTGTCGTTGAAGTAAAAGGCAAAGATGGTAAAATAGATATTGATGATTTGAAATCTAAGATATCAGAAAATGTCGCTGGATTAATTGTGCAAACACCTAATTTTTTAGGAATTTTAGAGGATTTATCTGAGATATCTAAGATACTAAAAGAGAATAAAAAAGTTCTAATAGTTTCTGCTAACCCTTTGAGTCTTTCTATCTTCAAAAATTCAAAGGAATGGAACGCAGATATTGCAATTGGAGATTTGCAACCTTTTGGTATCCCCCAGTATTTTGGAGGTCCATCTGCTGGATATATAGCTGCAAAAGAGGACTATCTGAGAAAAATGCCAGGTAGAATTGTCGGACAAACAATAGATAAAGAAGGCAAAAGAGGTTTTGTTCTTACTTTACAGGCAAGGGAACAACATATCAAAAGAGAAAGGGCTACATCTAATATATGTTCAAATCAAGCATTGATGGCTCTTGCATCTACTGTTTATATTAGCATAATGGGCAAATCAGGCTTAAAGGAAATTGCAAAAAGATCTATTTCAGCTTCTCATTATTTTGAATCTGAACTTACTAAAATCAAAGCTGGTAAAATTTTACATGATCAACCATATTTTAATGAATTTACTTTTGTTTTTAATAAAGATGCCAAATCAGTTTTATCAGAACTTAAAAAACAAGGAATATTTGGAGGGATTTTACTTGAACCAATTCTTGGTGAAAAATATAAAAATGCAGTATTAATAGCAACTACAGAAAAAAGAACAAAGGAAGAGATCGATCAGTATGTTAAGATTGTTGGAGGAATATTATGACAAAACTATTAAGTGAGATATCTAAAAACCAAAGAGTTGGTTACATACTGCCTAAAACAGATATTCCTCAATTAAGTATCGAATCAATTTATCATAAAAATATTTTGGCTGAATCAGATAGACAGATCCCAGAACTTTCAGAAGTTGATGTCATAAGACATTTTACGGAGCTTTCTAAGAAAAATTTCGGTGTCGATCTTGGATTTTATCCACTTGGTTCATGTACTATGAAGTATAATCCCAAAATAAATGAAGAAACAGCTAAATTCGATGGATTTTTGAATATCCATCCTTTGCAGGACGAATCAACAATACAAGGAATACTTGAACTTCAATATAAACTATTAAAATCCTTATCAGAAATAACTGGGATGAAATGGGGTACTTTACAGCCTTTTGCAGGTGCACACGGAGAATTTGTTGGCATGAAGCTTTTTAAAGCCTATTTTAATGCAAAAGGTGAAAAAAGAACTAAATTACTTGTTCCAGATTCTGCGCATGGAACAAATCCAGCATCTGCTCATATTGCTGGTTTTGAAGTCGTTGAAATAAAATCAGATGAAAATGGACTTGTTTCGATCGATGAAGTTAAAAAGCATGTTGGTTCCGATTTAGCTGGTTTAATGTTGACAAATCCGAATACACTTGGGCTTTTTGAAAAAAATATAATTGAAATCGCTAAGATTGTTCATGATGCTGGCGGATTACTATACTATGATGGTGCAAATTTCAATGCTATTTTAGGAAAAGTAAGACCTGGTGATATGAATTTTGATGTCGTCCATCTTAATCTTCATAAGACTTTTTCGACTCCTCATGGAGGTGGCGGCCCAGGATCTGGTCCTATCATGGTAAATGAAAAGTTAATACCATTTTTACCAGTTCCAGACATTGTTTTTGAGAATAATTCATATATGCTTTCTTATAATAAACCCCAATCTATAGGTAGAGTGTCTGGTTTTTATGGAAATATTGCTGTTATGGTTAGGGCTTATACATATATTTTAACAATGGGTCAAAAAGGTTTGAATGAAGTTTCGGAAAAAGCAGTACTAAATGCTAATTATTTAAGGGTAAAACTATCTAAACTAATAAAGATAGCTTATGATACAATTTGTAAGCATGAATTTGTTTTAACTGGAAAAGAAATAAAGGAAAAATATGGAGTTTCAACACTAGATATAGCAAAAAGGATGCTTGATTATGGGGTGCATCCTCCAACAATTTATTTCCCATTGATAGTACCTGAAGCTTTGATGATAGAACCAACAGAAACAGAATCAAAAGAAACTTTGGATTACTTTGTTTCAATCATTGAAAGCATTATCAAAGATATCAATGAAAATCCAGAAATTTTACATAATGCCCCAAACAATACACCAATAAAAAGATTAGATGAAGTTAAGGCAGCAAAAGAACCAAAATTAAAGTGGTAAATATTAGGGCTGTCCTTTATGGATAGCCCTTTTTTATTAATTTTTAATACTGCTAAGGTTTTATTTTATCAAAAATGTGCTAAAATAATATTAAAGAAAAAATAAAAAATATATGATATTATAATAAAGATTCTTTTAATTTCCATATTAAGGAGAAGATATGAATTTTCAGGTAGAAAATCTTTTTAAAGATGGTAAAGAAGTTTTTTATGAAAGAGGTTCATTTATTTATAGGAAAGGTGATAAAATTTCGGATGAAGCAATCTTTTATATTAAGGATGGTCTTGTAACATTAAGAATTAATAAAAAGAATGGTGATAAAATAAAAGTATATAGACAAAAAGGTGAAATCTTTGGAATAGATGAATCATTAATCCTTAATGAAAGGATAATTGATTCAATTGCAGAAGAAAACACAATTGTTTATATATGGAATAAGACAGATTTCTTTTTAAATACTTCTATTAATTGGGAGCTTTCTTTGTACTCGATAAAATCACTTTCTTCCTTTTTAAGAATATTGAATTCTGAGTTTTTAGATCAGAAATCTTTTTCATTTTAGTTTCATTAATAATCAGAATTGAATAAAAAATTAAAAAATAATTGATAAGTAATTAATAAATAATATAGGACACATTTATGAGTAAGATAACAGAAGATTTTATTAAGTTTGGATTTGAAGGTGAGAGTGGATTAACAGCTGAATTTATTCAAAAGTATTCAATAAAATTTCCAAAGAATAAAATTGTGTTCCACGAAGGTGAAAGATCTTCCGATGTGTATTATATTTTAGAGGGTTCAGTTTTTGTTACAAAAAAAATGCATGATACATATAAAGTTCTAACATATTTAGAAAAGGGAGATATTTTTGGTGAAATGGGTGTATTAGAAGAAACCATTCGATCAGCCACAATAATTACAAGAGAGGATTCAACATTTTTAAAATTTACAAAAGAAGAGTTCAAAGAGATATTAAAAATACATCCTCGTTGGATAGATAAAATAATTCAGGATATGTCTGAAAGAATAATAAAGATGATTCAAAAATTATAAAAATAAAAAAACAGAAAAAATGAAAGATTAAAAGAGATAAGAGACTCATTCTATTAGAAATTTCTTTTACATCTAATCTCAAAAAAATTTCTTTAAATAATTTAAATTTTAAATTTAATTGATTTATGTTTAATTGAGTTATGGAGGAATTATGTTTGATAACAAATCTTTTGATTCAAAATATAATCCTTTTGATTTTGAGCAGAAAATTTACGATTTTTGGGAAAATAATGATGTATTTAAAGTTGAAATAAATAAAGAAAAGAAGAAATTTGTTATTCCAATGCCTCCTCCAAATGTAACAGGTGTTCTTCATATGGGGCATGCTCTTCAAGATTCTATTCAAGATTTATATATTAGATATAAGAAAATGAAAGGATATAATGTTTTCTGGATACCTGGTAAGGACCACGCAGGAATTGCCACTCAAAATGTTGTTGAAAAAATGTTAAAAAAAGAAGGAGTCACTAAAGAAAAACTTGGTAGAGAGAAATTTTTAGAGAAAGTTTGGGAGGTTGTTGATAAGCATAAAAATCATATTGAAAAGCAAAAAAGGTATCTTGGAGATAGTTGTGATTGGTCAAAGGAAAAGTTTACATTAGATACTGATATGTCAAAAGCAGTTATTCATGCTTTTGTAGAACTATATAATAGAGGATATATTTTTAAAGGGAAATACATTGTAAATTGGTGTCCTAGATGCGGTACTGCTTTATCTGATGAAGAGGTCGAATCTAAAGAAGAAAAGTCAAACCTTTGGTATATAAAGTATCCAATTGTTGGTGAAAATGACTATATAATAGTTGCCACCACAAGACCTGAAACAATGCTTGGAGATACTGCAGTTGCAGTAAATCCTGCTGACGAAAGATATAAAAAGTATATAGGGAAAAAGGCATTGCTTCCACTAGTAAATAGACAGATACCAATTATCCAAGATGGTTATGTAGATCCATCTTTCGGCACTGGTGCTGTAAAAATAACACCAGCACATGACCCAAATGATTATGAAGTAGCAAAAAGACATGATCTACCTCTGGTCTATGTAATAGACAGCAAGGGCTTTATGACAAATGATCTTCCTTCTCATTTTGCAAATCTTGAAAGATATCAATGCAGGGAAAAAGTAGTAATGCAACTTAAAGAAGAAGGATTACTTATAAAAGTCGAGGAATATACGCATGCTGTAGGTTATTGTTCAAGATGTGATACTGCAATTGAGCCCATGCTCTCAGATCAATGGTTTGTTAAACTCAAAGAATTATCTTTGGAAGCAAGAAAATATGTTGAAAATGGTACTATTAAAATACATCCTTCAAGGTGGGAAAAAATCTATTTTGATTGGATAGATAACTTAAAGGATTGGTGCATATCAAGGCAATTGTGGTGGGGACATAGAATACCTGTCTATTATTGTGATGAATGCAATGAGATCATAGTTTCTGAAGAGAATGTGGAAAAATGTCCTAAATGTAAAAGCAGTAAAATTCATCAGGATGAGGATGTTCTTGATACATGGTTTTCATCCTGGTTATGGCCATTTTCAACTCTTGGTTGGCCAAATAAGACTGATATGCTTGATTACTATTACCCAACAGATCTTTTAGTTTCTGGTTACGATATTCTATTTTTCTGGGTAATAAAAATGATTATTGCTGGTTCAACATTTTTGAATAAACCTCCATTTTACGATATCTACTTAACTCCCTTGATAAGAGACAAGTTTGGTAGGAAGATGTCTAAATCATTGGGCAATGGAATAGATCCGTTAGATATCGTTAAACAATATGGAGCAGATGCTTTAAGATTTACTCTTATCTATCTTTCAACTGATGGTCAAGATATAAATCTTGATCCATTAAAATTTGAAATGGGAAGAAATTTTGCAAATAAACTTTGGAATGCGTTTAGATTTGCTTATCCATATATTGAGCAGGTGGAAATATCAGAAGATGAAATGAAAACAAATAATTTAACTAATGACTTTGATCTTTATGACAAATGGATTTTCTCAAAATTGAATCAACTTTTGAAACAGCTAGACCATTACTATGATAACTACAAAATCCAATTTATAGCTCAATATATATATAACTTTATCTGGCATGATTTTTGCGATTGGTATATCGAAAGTTGTAAACCATTTTTGTTCGGTTCTGATATAAAATTAAAAACAAGAAAATCAAAGATGCTAAAATACTTGATAATTTCAATATTAAAAATAATACATCCTTTAATGCCTTTTATCTCTGAAAAATTATATCAATCTATATCTTCAAATAATGGCAAAATTTTAGCAAATGAAAAATATCCAGAATATGATGAAAAATCTATCGATGAAAAGATAATGGAAGATTTTTCATTTATCGAAAATCTGATAACAAATATAAGGACTATAAAAGCTGAGTTGAATTTACATACGAACAAAGACCTTACTTTTTTTGTTAAAACAGATGATGAAAATGAAAGAAGTTTGATTATTCAAGAAATCATGATAATAAAATCCTTGTCACAAATTTCTCATATAGATTTTATTGAAAAAGAACCAAGTGCAAAATTTTCAACATCTGTCGTAAAAAACAGTTCAATCTTTTTAATTATTGAAGGTCTTGTCGATATAGAAAAAGAGATAGAAAGACTTAAAAAAGAGATTAGCAAAATAAATGATATTAAAGAAAAACTCGAAACAAAGGTAAAATCAAAAGATTTTATCGGAAAAGCCAAGCCAGAAATAATAGAAAGGACGAAAAAAGAGTTATTGGAATACAAAGCGAAGATAGAAAAACTTGAAGATAAGTTAAGAATAATAGAAAAATAATAACTTTTTTCAATAATTTGGATTAGATTTGAAATAATCATTTATTATTTAAAATTTAATAAAATTCAAATATAGCTTTAGGAGAAAATATGAAACTTCAAAATTTATTTGGAACAAGGATAAAAGAAGATCCAAAAGATGCGGAACTTATTTCACATAAATTGCTTGTTAGAGCAGGGTATTTAAGGCAAAATGCTACTGGAATCTACTCTTATCTTCCGCTTTTGCAAAGAGTATTATTGAAAATTACTGAGATTATTAGAGAAGAGATGAATGCTATAGATGGTCAAGAGATATTGATGCCACTTACTCAACCAAAAGAAATGTGGGAAAAAACTGGAAGATATCAAAGTATTAAGGAAGAACTACTTCGTTTTTCTGATAGATGGGATAAAGAGATGGTACTTGCCATGACTCATGAAGAAGCTGTCTCATTTTTGGCAAAAACCGAACTTTCCTCATACAAACAATTGCCAATAATGGTTTATCAGATACAATTAAAATTTAGGGATGAGCCAAGATGTAGAGGTGGTATTATTAGAGTCAGAGAATTTACTATGAAAGATGGCTATTCTTTTCACAAAGATGAAGAATGCTTAAAAAAATACTATGATAGTGTGTATGAGGCATATGAAAAGATTTTTAAAAGAGTAGGGTTAAGAAAAGTAATAGCTGTTCAAGCCGATCCTGGAATGATGGGGGGAAGGATATCCCATGAATTTATGCTTTTAGTCCCATCAGGAGAGGATACAATAGTATATTGCGATTCCTGTGGATATAAGGCAAACAAAGAGGTCGCAACATCAAAGATAGAAAGTTTTAAAGAAGAGATGAAGCAGTTGCAGTTAATTGAAACTCCAGAAAAAAAGAGTATTGAAGAGGTAGCAAACTTTTTGAAAATAGCTAAAAACAAGACTGTTAAAGCGGTTTTTTATGCTGATGATAAAGATAAAGTCTATCTGATTCTTATTCGTGGAGATAGAGAGGTTAATGAAACAAGGCTAAAAAAATTGATTAATTCAATTTACTTAAGGTTTGCTGAAGAAAAGGAAATACTTGAAACAGGAGCTGTACCTGGTTATGCTTCATGTCTTGGGGTTAAAAAGGATTTAAATATTTTTATAGATAATACTGTCGTTGAATCAAATAATCTTGTAGCTGGAGCAAATAAAGAAGGATATCATTATCTTAATTTCAATTTTGCAAGAGATGTTGACACTAAATCCTATCCTAATCTTCGAATTGAAAGCTTTGCGGAAGTCTTGGAAGGAGATTTATGTCCTCAATGCGGATCACATTTAAGTGTTACAAGAGGAATAGAAATCGGTAACATCTTCCAATTAGGAGATAAATATACTAAATCATATGATATCAAAGTTCTTGATGAAAATGGTAAAGTATTCTATCCAGTGATGGGTTGTTATGGTATAGGTGTTGGTCGACTTGCAGGAAGTATTGTCGAAGAATCAAATGATGATAGTGGAATCATATGGCCTATTTCAGTTGCACCATTTGAAATTCATATTGTTGCTTTGAATCAGAAAAATAAAGATGTATATGAAAAGGCAAACAAATTATATAAAGAATTAATTGAAAATAGCTTTGAAGTTTTACTAGATGATAGAGAAGAATCAGCTGGTGTAAAATTTGCCGATGCAGATTTAATTGGTATTCCATTTCAGGTAATAGTTTCACCAAAATTAATAGAAAGAAAACAGATTGAAATTAAAATCAGAAAGACCTCTGAAAAAATAATAGTCGATGAAGAAAAATTGTTGGAGACTTTAGGCTCGATGATTCAAAAAGAATATTTAAATTATCAAAGTTAAAAATGGATAGATTTGAAAAGACAAAATATAGATAAGTGAAAAAATACTTTAAACAAAGATTATAATTAATTTAAGATTTTGCATAATCCATTGCTTTAGAGGAAAGAATGAAACTTTTTCTGTGGATTGAAGAAAGTCCATAATTTAAAATTTCGTTGATATGTTTTTTCGTTCCGTAACCTTTGTGCGTTTCAAATGAATATTGTGGGAATTCTTTGGCAATAATTTTCATATAATTATCTCTTTCGACTTTTGCCACAATAGAAGCTGCAGAAACTGCTATTATTTTTCTATCTGCCTTTATCAAAGAAGAAGTCTTCTCCTCTTTAATTGGGTCAAAATTACCATCAATTATGGTTGTAATATTATAATTGGGGAATAATTTTATTGTATCTTCATAAAGTTGTCTCATCAGCAGGTAGATGGCTTTTGAAATACCTAAATTATCAATTACTAAATTTGAAAGCAAATAAAACTGATACCAAACGGCATTTTCCTTTATGATGGAATAAGCATATTCTCTTTTTTCTGGTGTAAGTAATTTGGAATCTTTTATCGAAGGATTGTTGTAGTTTTCGTAAAACAATACTGCTGCAACATATACAGGGCCTGCAAGACAACCTCGACCAGCTTCATCTATTCCTAAAATATATTTCATATTATTGATGCCATAAGTTTATTTTTTTCTTTTCCAAAAATAAAAATAGGTAGATAATCACCCTTATTGATCTGAAATCTACTAGAAATAAATGCATTAATAATTAAATTATGATAACTTCTACCACTAATTATATTTATGCCTTTTATTGAACTTTTTTGAATCTTTTCAGCTATGAAATAGTCAGTTTTCCCAATAAATGAATTTAAGTATCTTTTTTTATTACTTTTAATGATATGGTTTAACCTTTCCATGTAATAGGATTTTTCAGAAGAATTCATGGTTTCTTGCATAGTAAATGCAGAAGTTCCTTCTCTTTTAGAAAAAGGGAAAAGATGAAGATGATGGAAATTTACTTCTAAAATAATATTTAATGTTTCAGAAATTGTTTCCTTATCTTCACCAGGGAAACCTATAATAATATCTGTAGATAAAAAGGCATCCTTTCTATTTCCCTTTATTTTTGATATAACTTTAAGGTAATCCTGAACTTTGTATTGTCTATTCATCAAAGAAAGTATTTTATTTGATCCAGATTGCAAAGGAAGATGGAAATATGGTTTAATGCTGTTGTCTTTTATTATATCAAAAAATTGTTCATCTAGGTTATTTATCTCTATAGATGAAAGCTGAAATATGATGTTAGGGAATAGTTTTATTAAATTATATAAAAGATTTGAAAAATTGATGTTATTATAATTGTATTTGGCTATATTAATTCCAGTTAGTACGACTTCTTTAAAACCTATATCCGATATTTTATTTAATGAATCAATGATTTTTTCATATTCTAACGAAATTTCCCTTCCTCTAACAATATGAACTTTACAGTAACTACAATTATTATTGCAACCATCCTGAATTTTTAAAAAAGCTCTACTATGAAATCTTTTATCCAAAGATGGATTTAAAAATCTATTACTGTAATTGTAATCAAGATTACTGAAAAGATTTGTTTTATCTAATTTATCAATGGAAAAATCTCTAAGATCATTTTTATTATTATAAAAAAAAATTTCAATTTTTTCTATTATTTCATTAACTTTACCTTTGTAATCAAGCGGGATGTATATTAATTTATCATTTTTTATTGTTTTTGTGGGGTCAAAACAACCTGTGCTTATGCAGATTTTGCCGTTTTTTAATAATTGATTTATTAGTCTAATACATTTTTTCTCAGCTTCAGAAGTTACAGTGCAGGTATTAATGACTATTAAATCAGCTTCATCAAGGTCAGTTATTATATCTTCTTTTTCTTGGACTTGTGAAATAATAGATTCTGTTTCTGAAATATTTAAGCGACACCCAAAAGTTTTAAATGCTATTTTCATTATTGGTTAATTTTGCTGGACTATTATTTATTGTTATTTATTTCTTGAAATAGTTCATTTAGTTTTGATGAATTAAATTTTTTCATACCTATTTGGAGAACTTCTAAAGCCTTATTTTTTTCACCTATTTTATTTAATGAAAAAGCAAGGTAGTAATATGGGTAGTATTGGTCGACTCCAAGAAATATAGCTGCATTTGAAGATACTATCGCTTTATAATATAAACCTAGCCCTACATATGATTTTGAAAGATAATAATAATTCCATGCATCTGAAGGGTTTAATAATAGTGCTTTTTCAAGATTAATCATTGCTTGCTGAAATTGACCAAGATCATTATATACCCTTCCTAGAAGTTTTAAAAATTGTAAATCATTTGGGAATATACCAAGTGCTTCTTTTGTGTAATCGACACATTTTTGAAGTTTTCCAAGCTTATAAAGACTTTGAGTTAAATAATAATAAATTTGTTTATTTTCAGGATAATCGACAAGAAGTTTTATTGCTAAATCTTCTGCTTCTGAATATTTGCCTAAATTGAATAAATTTGCTAAATTGGTAATAGGATCTTGTAATGAAGAGAATAAAAAACTTGCAAAAATAGAAAAAATTAATATAATAAAGAGTGTTAAAGAGTTGTGTAAAAATATTTTTTTCATTTTCTAACTCTTTGTTAAATTTGATTAATAAATAATACGATAAAAAATAATGTCAAAGGATAAGTAATTATGATAATAAAGTGTCCAAAATGTGGAAAAAGTTTCATGTTAAATGATGCTTTGCTTAAGAATAATGTAACTCAAATATTTTGCCCTAATTGCAATAACAAAATTGTAGTTGAAAAAAACAAAGAGGATCAAAAACCTACTGAAAATGAATATCAAATCCCAAAAGAAAAACTAGATAAGATATTAACTAAAATAGAAGATCTCCCAACATTACCTATAGTAATACAAAGGATACTTCAACTTATTAATGATCCAAAAGCTACAACAAAACAGATCGGAAGTATAATAACCTCGGATCAATCTTTAACAGCTAAAACCTTGAAACTTGTGAATTCAGCTTTTTATGGTTTTTCAAAAAAGATAACTACTGTAGATCAAGCTATTGTAATTATAGGATTCAACGCAGTAAAGAATCTAGCAATTTCGGCATCTCTTTTTGATATTTTTAAAAATATGAATCAAAAAAGTGGATTTGATAGATATGGGTTTTGGACTCATTGTGTCGGTGCAGCTTTTATTTCAAAGCAGATTAGTGAAGATACAAGGATTGGAAACCCTGGTGAAATATTTGTCTCAGCTTTACTTCATGATATAGGTAAGATAGTTTTAGATATTTATTTTCCAGATGAGATGAATAAAATTTTATATAATGCAAATAATAAAAATATCTCTTTTATTCAAAGTGAAGAAGAGATTTTAGGTTTCACACATCCAGAAGTTGGCTTTTTGCTTTGCAGAAAATGGAATTTGCCTGAAAATTTATATATACCAATAAGGTATCATCATCATCCTAATAAAGCAATTAAATATGAATCTATTGTCGCAATAGTGCATGCTGCAAATATTATCGCAAAAGCTGGTAATATTGGATACGACGGAGATTCTGTTACACCTAAGATATCAACTCATGCATGGAATTTACTTAAACAAACAAAGCCAGATCTTTCCACGGAAACTATAAAAATATATATTGATTCCGCAATACATCATATTGAAGCTTCTGATTTCCTTAAGGTTGCTATTTCTTAAAAAAATATGAATAATGAAAAACCAAAATGATTTTCAAAATTTATACCAGATTATCAAACAGAAGAAAGGATTACTCAAATTTCCTAAAGAATTTATTGATGATAAAAATTCAAAGGAAATTTTAAAAGATTTACAAACCCATGTCTTTGAAAAATCGATTGAAACAAGTTTTAATAAAGTTTCACTAGATAATCACTATGTTTTTTTTGCTAAAATTTTTGCTCTTTTAAGAATATTTATTTCAGACGGTAAATTTTCTTATTATTATTATGAAGAATTTGGAAATAACTATGAATTATTTTATAGTGAAATTGAAGATTATTCGATCCTATCGAGCATAGAAGAAGCCATAGAAGAAGGAATAATAAATTTAGTTTCAAATTTGAACGAAGTCAGGTCGTTTGAAAATATATATTATGAAAGAGCAAAAACATATATTACCCCAATACCAGTATTCTTGTACGGAAAGAAGATTGGTATAATTGTTGGAATTTCTGAAAATCTATTGAAACAAAATGAAAATATCTCTCATCTCTTTTTTTGTCTGGTAAACAATATTGCTCCCTTATTATATTCTTCTCAATTGAATTATCAACTTCAAAAAAAGCAGCAAAGTCTTTCTCTATTAATAGATGTGACTGAAGATCTGTCTTATGTAAAACCGATAGAAGATAATATTAAAGGAGTAATAAGATCACTTTCACAATCGATTAATTGCAATATTTCTGCTTTAATACTAATGGATTCAAATTCTCAACTTTATTTTAAATTTACTTCAAAAGGTTTATATCCTTTAATATTACAAAGAAAATGGAAAATAGGAGCAGATTTATTCTCTGATAGTATTAGTAAAAATTTATCATTCATAATCAATAATATGCATAAGAATAGGATTTATATCAAAACATTTAAGATTGTCAGTGATCAAATAAAATCTTTCTTAGTATATCCTCTTCAAGCGGTTAATTTTAAAGGATGTTTTTTCGCTGGAAGATTAAAAGATGAAAAACAATTCTCTCATGAAGAATATGATTTAGTTATGACAATGATAAAGAATTTAGGGATATTCTTAAATAATATTTATTTATTTAATGAGTTAAAGGTAAGTTATGAATTAACAACATCAGCTCTTGCTTCTGCGATAGAAGCTAAGGATCCATACACAAAAGGGCATTCTCAAAGAGTTATGAGATATTCATTGCTGATTGGGAAAAAGTTAGGTTTAAATGAAGAATCTCTTAAAACAATAAAATTAGCCGGACTTTTACACGATGTAGGTAAAATTGGTATACCAGAAGCTATAATAACAAAAAAGGGGCCACTGAATGAAAAAGAATACAAAATAATGAAAAAACATCCATATATTGGTTATTTGATTGTAAAAGATATAGATTACTTAAAAAGCGGAATTCCTTTTGTACTTTATCACCATGAAAAACTTGATGGAAGCGGCTACCCTTATGGACTTAAAGAAGATAAAATACCTCTATTTGCAAGAATAGCTGCAGTTGCTGATTATTTTGATGCTTTAACTTCAGATAGACCATATCGAAAAGGTTTATCTTTTAACGATGCAATGTTGGAAATAAAAAAGAATAGTGAGAAGCAGTTCGATAAAGAAGTAGTTGATGCTTTTATCGAAGGGTTAAAAACTTAACTTGACAGATTTTATATTTTTAATATAATTTAATCGGTTGCATTTGAGGAGCAATTATGGAAAAAACCTTAGAATATCTTAAAAAAATACCACTTTTTTCAAATTTTAGTGAAAAAGAACTTAAAAGTATTGCGTCACTTGTAAAAGAAAGGGAATACAAAAAAGGTGATATCATAGTTAAACAAGGTGACGAGGGAGTAGGGCTTTTCATCATTAAAAAGGGAAAAGTTAAGGTAAGTAAAACAATTGCTAGTGGGAAAATTTTAGATATTGCCGTTCATTCTGATGGTGAGTATTTTGGGGAACTTTCTATGCTTGACAATAAACCAAGAACTGCTACAGTTACTGCGCTGGAAGATACTACTACTTTGATTATGACCTATTGGGAGTTTAAAGCTTTACTAGAATCCAAACCAGAAATTGCTCTTTATATCTTACCAGTTCTTGTTGAAAGATTTAGAGAAACAAATGAACAGTTACTTGAATTAAAAAATAGTTAATGTTCAATTTGGCGACGTTCCCGAGTGGCTAAGGGCGCGGTCTGCAAAACCGTTGATCACCGGTTCGAATCCGGTCGTCGCCTATGAAATATTGAGTATGCCGAAGTGGCGGAATTGGTAGACGCAAGGGACTTAAAATCCCTCGGTACCTAGTACCGTACCGGTTCAAGTCCGGTCTTCGGCATTTTTATTTTTTAAAAGGAAAATAATATTATATATTCTTCATATCTATCAGTTTTTTGTTTAAAACCACTAATTTGAATTGAACCATATAGTTTACCATTTATTTCTATTTTTGAAAATTGTTGGAAAAAATCTTCCGACTTGTTTTTAAAGACATCTTTTAAGGTCTTATTTAAATCTATTGAAAATTCAAAAACTTTTAATAATGAAATTTTATTTGAATCATTGTTGATTTTTACAAACGATTCAAATGCCTTATTTTTTGAAATAATATTGCCTTCATTATCTGTTATAACTAAAGGTTTTTCAAATAGATTTATTAAAAAAAGTACCTCTTTCTTATACAATAATATTTTATCTTTTTTTAATTTATCAAACTCATTTAAGTTATATATTAGTTTATTTAAAACAGAACCTAGTCTCCCTAATTCATCTTCTTCTGGAAATTTAATTTTTAAGAATTGAGATAACTCACTACCATCATCTGAATCTTCTATTCTACTTACCAATTTATCATAATATTTTAATTATTTATTCTTCGTGGAAAGAAATATTATGTTAATGATGATAGCCAAAAAGATTAGGATGATAGAAAAATTAAATATAGTCCATTTATCTAATATTTTGTTGAAAAGAGAAATATATATTAAGAAAAAAAGTACAAAGTTAATTGCAGTATGAAAAAGAAAATAAAATTCTGGTCTTTTGTAAAGTTTCATGGGATCTCTCCTTTACAATTTTAAATTAGTTTTCTGAAAATAAATCTTGTATCATTAAAGTAAGAGTATTGTTTTGCATAAAATACGGCTCATAAATAAGCGAATTTATTGAATTAAGCTTGATTTCATTAAAAAACTGTTTGCTTTTGAAAAAAATAGCATCAATTGCGATACTATCTTGAAAAACTTTTAATTTTATTGAACTATTATTTCTTCCAATATATGAAGGATTTACTAAAGATATGTTTCTTGTATAAAACAGAGGCACCTTGAAATCTTCTCCATAAGGCTGAAGTAACTTGTACCATTTTTCAAATTCTGGATCTATTAGTTCATCAAATGTAATTTCATATGTATAGTACATAAGGTTCTGGGATTCAGATTCAAAGTCAACATTTGAAATTGAATCATTTAATTTTTCAATAAATTTTTCATATTTATCTTTAATAACTGTAAACCCAGCAGCGAAATGATGCCCTCCGAAATTCTCAAAAAAATCTGAAAGTTTACTTAAAAATTGAAAAGAATTGAAGGAATTCTTAGATCTCATTGATCCGTAAATTCCGTTTTTAGTTTTTGTAATGAATATAACTGGTTTCGAAGTTATATTTACAAATCTAGCAGATAAAAGACCTGTTAATCCTGGTTCGATTCCTTCTTTTTCTATTACTACTATAGGTTTATTAGTAGAAGAAATCTTTATTGAATTAAATATTTCTTCAACAATCATAGTCCTTTTAATGTTATAGTCATTTATCTCTTTAAGACTTATAAGCGAATGCTCATCATTCTTGCTTAAGAAAAAGTTTAAAAGTATTTCACCTTTCCCAAATCTTCCAGGAGAGTTCAATAGCGGAGATATTTTCCAAATTATATCGTAGCTACTTAAAGGATAACTGATATTTATCAATGAAGATAAAATATTAGTAATAAATTCTGGTTTTAATTCATTAATTACTTGTAAACCTTTAGAAATAATATATCTGTTTTCATTCACTACAGGCATAATATCAGCTATTGTGGCAATTGAAACATAGGGTAGATAGCTTATAAGTTCATTTATACATTTTGGATAATTATATCTTATGGTAGAATAAAGCATGAAATATAAAAAATCCAATTTTCTTATATAAAAAGGTTTATATGTATAAAGTAATTTAAGAAAATTAGATTCATTGTCGATAAGTTTTTCAATTGATTTAATCTCATTAATATCGAATCTAATATCTAAAATACTAAATATTAATTGAGTTAATTCAAAATTACTTGTAACTAAAATACTTTTTTCTTCTTTCTTTATATTTATAAGTTGAATAATAGAATCTCTTGCTTCATCTTTTGAATAGATTTTCCCTAAAGAAAAAGTATATGATTTTAATGAGTTTCTATATTCTTTCAATTTATTAGAATCAGTGGTATTTAATATAAAAGAAAAAGAGATGCTTTCGATAATTTTTAAGTTGAATGTTAAAAAATAGGTCATGTTAATAGTACAATTGTTTTCTGAATATTTGTTTTTAAAGGTAATTACTTCAAAATCAAAAAAGGAAATGTATTGAGAATATATCTTTGTTTGAGAAAATAATAGAGCTTCAACTATTTTCCATGCCACAGCACTACCAGAAAGGCATAATGGATATTGATAATGTTCTAATTTTGGATTTACTACTGCATTTGCTGGTGGAATTTTATCTTGAGGGTTATGATGATCCGTTATTACTACATTTAAACCCTTAGATCGGGCATATTCTATCTCCTTAAAGTTGGAAATCCCGTTATCAACAGTAATAATAAGTTTAGCACCTTTGCTGATAGCTTTATCTATTTTTTCTAATGAAATTCCGTATGGTTCATCATTTTCTGGAATTGAATAATAGATATTTTTAATTCCAAATTTTTGAAGTGCATCAAATAAAATTTTAATCCCAACTATTCCATCAACATCAGAATCGCCAAAAATAAATACAGTATCATTTTTTATTTTTGCTTCTTTGATAAGATTTACAGCGATATGCATATCTTTAAATAAATATGGGGGATGTAAAAAATAAATAGAAGGGTTTAAAAAACTATTTATTTTATCTTCACTATCAATTTCATAATCTAAAAGGTTTTTAGCAATGTATTCTGGCATAGAATAAAGTTGCGATATTAGATCAACTTTCTTATAAAATTCAACGCCTTTATCAAAATTCTTTTCTATCCATTTTATATTTTGTATTGAAATGTGTGATAAGTTCGTATCCATAATAAATGCCTAGTTATTTTATTGAATCGTAGTCAATAGTCTTAATTATTTTAGAATTCTTAATAATTTTGCTATCACTTAAATTAATAGCATCTTTTATTTTTTTTGTTACCTCTATTATAGATTCTTCTTTATTTGAGAATAAAGTTAAAATTTTGGTATTAGGATTAATCAAATCTCCTATTTTAATAAATATTTCTATACCTGCACTATGATCAATAGTATCTTCTTTTTTATTTCTACCTGCTCCAAGGGAATTTGCAAATAATCCAAACTGAAATGCATCTATTTCTTTAATGTATTTTGTTTTGAAATCTCCAAAAATATCTTTAGCATATATATCTTTTTTAATTTTAGCATTTGGAAAGACTGAGTAATCTTCTAATACTTTTGGATTCCCGTTCTGTTTAAGAATTAACTGTTTGAATTTATCTAATGCCCTTTTTGAACAAATAGATTCCAATACTTTATTTTTTGCTTCTTCGAAACCTATCGATAGAGTTTTACTAATCATTAAGGCCGATAGATATGTTGTAAGCTCATAAAAATCACCATTTTTTATATTACCTTTTAATAGTTCAATGCTTTCTATAATTTCTAGAGAATTTCCTATCATTTTTCCTATTGGTTCATCCATATCAGTCAAGATAACAGTTGTTTTAACCCCGTTTAATTTTCCGACTTTTATAAGATATTCAGCCAACTCTTCAGCTTCTTGTACATTCTTCATGAATGCACCTTTTCCTACTTTAAGGTCAATAACAAGGTTTTTTGTTCCTTCAGCAATTTTCTTTGACATGATTGAAGCAGTTATTAAAGGGATTGATTCAACTGTGCAGGTAGCATCTCTTAATGCGTAAAGATACTTGTCCGCCACTGCAATTTCTTTTGTTTGTCCTATCATAGCTAAGTTTAGTTCTTTAATCTGACTTTTAAATTCATCTAAAGTTAAATTAACATTAAATCCTGGTATGGATTCTAATTTATCTAGTGTTCCACCAGTATGGCCAAGACCTCTGCCACTCATCATTGGAACCGCAATGTTGCAAGATGCTACAATTGGAGCTAAAGGAATTGATATTTTATCTCCAACTCCTCCGGTGGAATGTTTATCGCAAGTCAAGATATCTTCAAAATCAACTCTTGTCCCAGAATTTACCATAGCCTCAGTTAAGTTTGCTGTTTCTTCAAATGTCATTCCTTTAAAAAATATTGCCATTAGCAAAGCTGAAACTTGATAATCTACGACATTATTAGTTTTAATTTGATTGATAAAATAATTTATCTCATCTTTAGTAAGATTAAAACCATCTCTTTTTTTTCTTATTATATCGATAAAAGTCACTTTTTACTCCTTGAAAAGATATTATTTTTAATAAGTTAACCTCTAAGAAGGTGTATCACTTAATCATGATCCCTTAAAGTATTTTCTTTTAAAAAATATTCTTCGTAAATATTTTTCGTATTTTAAAACAAATAATATACTTAAAAAAAACATAAAAATAAAAAAAATATATATTTATAATTAATCTTGACTACATCTTTTATATTGTTAATTACTTTTTATATAGTATAATTGGTATGGAGATATAAATAAAATTTTACCTTATTATATTTCAGTAAATATTTATTGATAAGGAAGGATTTGGAATGGGAATATCAATTTTAGGAGTTATATTAATTTCTATAGCAATTTCTATAATTATATCAATAATATTTAGAGCACTTGACAAATCAAATCAACAGCTTTCAAAACTTAAGTTATTTGTGGAGAAATCTATAAAAGATTTAGATGCATTTATTGTAGAAAAAAAACAAATTATTAAAGATCTTACAATAGATATAGATTTTCATATTAAACAAGCCCAATCTTTATCTTCAAAATATGAAAAGCAACATAATGATATCATGCTATTTTTTTCAAAATTCCAAGATCAAAAACAAGAGATAGATCAATTAAAAAAATCAATAAAACTTATTAGTGAAACCAAAGATTCATTGTCTTCTGAAATCGCTAAACTTGAAAATTTTAATAGTAAAATAGAACAGTTTAAAAAGGAACTGGCATCGGTTGAAAATCAATGTAACTCGTTGAGTGATTCATTGTTTTCGAAGCAAGAATCAATGAGAGAGCAGGTTGAGAGCTATTTAGTAGAATTGCACGAAAAAGCAAATTCAGTAATCCAACAAAATGCAAAATTGCAGTATGAAAAATTAAAAACTATTGAGCAAGATTTAAATAAAAAAATCGAGGAATTAAAAGGAGAATTAAATAATAAAGTTAATATTTCTGAAAAAAATTTTGAGAGTATCTTAAATAAATTTGAAGAAAATGTTCAAGATAAGTTAAATAGCTTTAAAGACAAATTTGATGATATAAACGAATCTTTTAAAACTTATGAAGAGAATATAATAAATTTACAAAATGAAAAAGAAGATGAGTTTGAAAAATCAATTTCTGAAATAATTAAAAGCAATGAGATCAGGATAGATGAAAAAATAAAATCATTGGAATCACTAAGAAATAGTATTAATTTATTGTATATTCAATTAGAAGAGAAGGTTGATCTATTTGATGATACTATATCATCAGAATCTGAGAAAATGGTTGAGAAGTTCAACAAAGATTTGCTTGCATCTTTTGCTGAAAAAACAAAAAAAATAGAAGAATATTTACTTCAAAGTGAAAAACAATTAAATCAAGTCACCCAGAAAATAGATAGTATTCAAGATGCAGTGGATAAGATAATTAATTCAAAAGTCGCAGATATTGGTAAATATGTCATACATCTTGAGCAAAGGATAGCAAATTACCAAGAAACAGTATATAAAGAAATTGAAAAAAAATTTACGAACTTAGACTTAGATGCAAGAGCTATAATAGAGCAATATAAAAATGAAATTGCAATTTTAAATACTGAGTCTTTCAGTTTAATTGAGGAAAGAGCCAAAAAACTGGAAGAAGAATTTGAGGAGATTATAAAACAACAAAAAGGCTTAAAAGATGAATATCTAAATAAATTTCAAGATGTATTGAAAGAAAATGAAGAAATAATAAAGAATTCCTTAAATCAATTCAATCAACAAACAAATATAAAAATTGAGGATATTAAAAAGGATTTTAATCTTGAGATAGAAAAAATAATAAAAGATAGAGAATTAAAATTATCAGAGTTAGAAAGTAATATTATTAATAAAAAGAATATATTAGACAATCAATTTAATGAAATAATTGCTGCATTTGAAAAATCAAAAAACGAATTTAAAGAAAAGATTCAACAATTTGATTTAGAGATTCCTAAATATTCCGAGGATATTTCTAAAAAATTGGTTCAATTTGAAAGTAAGATAAATAATCTTGTTGAAACAAGAATTTCTGAGATTGCTCAATCTATTTTGGTTAACCAAGATAAGTATATAGTAGAATTTGATAATATTTATAAGGATTTTTTAACTAAAGGCAACAATTTTATTCAAGAGTTAAATCTATATAAAAATAATTTAGTTTCAGAATTAAAGGAATTTTCTAAGAAAAAGGAGGAGGTCTTTTCCGAACTAGGATTGATTAAGGAATATATAAATCAAAGTATGGATAGATATGATAAAGATATAGAAGAAAAAATAAAAGATATTGAAAAAGATGTCTTAGAACAGTTTACTAAGATAAAAGAATCTAAAGATCAAGTTGAAATATATATAAAAGGATTTGAAGAAAAGAAGAATGAAATAGAAGTAGAATTAAAAAAGGTAAAAGAAAATATATTTGAAAATGCTCAGATTATAAGCAAAGAAGCAGAAAATAAGGTGCTACAATTGGAAGATCAGATTTTAGAAAAGATGAAGGAAAATTCAAGTAAATTTGAAACTATAGAAAAGGAGATAGATGAAAGATTAAATAAGATAAAAGATAAAGTAGAAACAATTGAAAATAGGGGCACACAAGAGATTGAAAAGGCTATAGAAATAGTAATAAAGAGGATAGAGAAAGAAAAGGAATTTATGTTAACAAAAATACCAGAATTATATAAACAACTTGAAGAATATGATAACAAAATTGATCAAGCGAAACTAAAAGTTGATGGAATTGAAAAACAAGTAGAAGAAAAAGTGAAAACAATAGAATTAGATACAGAAGATTTTTTTAATAAAATAAAGGCTTCTGGTAATGAAAAGATTAAGGAAACTGAACAAAAAATAGAAGAAATAAAAAAAGAAGTTATAGATCAATTCAATAAAATATTTACTAAGATAAAAGAATCTAAAGATCAAGTTGAAATATATATAAAAGGATTTGAAGAAAAGAAGAATGAAATAGAAGTAGAATTAAAAAAGGTAAAAGAAAATATATTTGAAAATGCTCAGATTATAAGCAAA
>JAAZOT010000063.1 GCA_012797605.1 Spirochaetales bacterium
GATCTCGCAAGAAGATTAAAGGCAGATTTTGTCGGTTCTCTTGATGATAAACCAAGAGAAAGACAGGATATTGCAATATGCACAATACCTATCTGGTCTGCTCTTGTTAAGGCACTTGAAAATTTAGATAAAGGTGGAAAATTAATTATCAATCTTATCAGAATGCAGAATATAGATAAAGATGCTTTGCTTAATCTTGAATATTCACAACATCTATGGATGGAAAAGAAAATACAAACTGTTGCAAATGTAACAAAAAAAGACGCAGAAGAATTTCTAATAATAGCATCTAAAATGAAATTAAAACCAGAAATAGAGTTTTATCCTTTAAAAAAAGCAAATGAAGCTCTTACTGATTTAAAAGAAGGTAGGATAAAAGGATCCAAGGTCCTTATTGTTGGTTAATACACACAAAGATAAAAGTTACAAATTCAAATCATTTGATTTTTAAGTCCTTATTATCGATTAAAAGATATTAAAGGAGAGCAAAGTGCATCAAAAACTTAGTACTAAAGAAAAATATTCCTATGCAATTGCTGGTTTTGGTCAAAACATAATAATAACTTTTACGACTACCTTTATGCTTGTTTATCTTTATGAAACAGTCGGTTTTTCTAAAAAAGGGATAGCTTCTATTACTGCAATAATAACTGCTGCAAAGATATGGGATGCGATCAATGATTTTTTTATGGGTGCTATAATAGATCAAACTCGCTCAAAATGGGGTAAGTTAAGACCTTACATTCTATTTACGGCACTTCCAATTGCATTACTTACAATACTACTTTTCAGTGTTCCAAGAACAATTGAACTCTATAAGTTAATCTATTTTGGGGTTATCTATATTTTATGGGGTATGGTTTATACAGTCGCAGATGTCCCTTTTTGGGGGTTAAGTGGCGTTATTACTACAGATTCAAATGAAAGGGTAAGCCTTATAGCAATAACAAGAACACTTCAAACGATAGGTCTTGCAATTACAACTCTTCTGACCCCATATCTTGTTGATTGGCTTAAATTTTCTACTGGTTCTAAACTAGTTGGATGGACAATCTCTTCTATCTTATTATCTTTATTTGGAATGGGTTTATTTATTCTTGCTTTCTTTAATACAAAGGAAAAAATATCATTTCAAGGAAAATACTCTAGTTTATCTCAAACTTTTAAAGCTATTATAAACAATTTTCCACTATTATTGATCTTACTTGCAAGTGCATTGAGCTTTGGTAGAAATATAATTCAGGTAGGTGGTGCAGTTGTTGCATCAATTGTATTTGGAGACGAAAAAATCTTCACTATTCTTGGAGGTTCCTTAATACTTTCATTGATTTTTTCAAATCTATTGACTCCATTTGTATTAAAGTTTATTTCTAGAAAGCAATTAATGATATATTCCAACCTTATTTCTGCCTTTATCTATTGCATAATGTATCTTGTAGGATATAGTAATCTAATTCTTTTTATTATTTTACTATTTTTTTCTGGGTTTTTCTCTGGATTTTTTATAGTAGTTCTAACTGCTATGATTGCAGATAGTGTGGACTACTATGAATATAAGACAAATACTAGAAATGAAGGAATATCTTTCGCTGGTCTTACCTTTATTTCAAAACTTATGGGAGCTCTTGCGACTATGGCTTTTGGGGCAGTAATTGTCGCAATTGGATATTCCTCTGGTATTCAAGTGACAACAAAAATTAAGACTGGGGTTTTCTTTTCAATTACTATTCTTCCAGCTATAAGTTGTATTATTGGTACTATTCCTTTGTTTTTTTATCCTTTGACTGATAATAAGGTAAACCAGATTTCAAAAGAACTTGAAGATCGAAGAAAATCTACAAGTGAGTAAATTAACATTATTAAAAGAAAAGAATAAAAAATTTTTATAGTTCAAAAAGTAATGTCTTGATCTCAAAAGGGGAAAAATCAAGTTCATCGATCTTAATAGGTTTTATTATATTTTCAAGTAAATCAACCTCATAAGTATTATTATACTTAAAACTAGTCTTGATCTTTGCTTTACAAGTCTTACCTATTGATTCGTAAAGCCTTACAATAACACCATTTGAATTTTCAGCTTTTTTCATGGTATCTATAACAATATTTGGTGTGTCGCTTTTAATGATAGATTCAAAAGAGAGCCTTTTGGATACTAAGATAGGTTCATTGTTAAATAAAATAGCCGTCTGCGTTACATCACTGTTTTCAAAATTATTAATATGAGGATATAAGGCATAACGAATATGATGCCTTCCTCTATCTGCAGTTTTATCTGGGTAGATAGGACTTCTTAAAAGGTTTAAACTGATAATACCATTTTTCACATGATGGCCATATTTTGAATCATTTAAAAGTGCAAGTCCATAATTTTCATTGGATACATCAACAAATTTATGGGCACATATCTCAAACTGAGCCTTAGATATAGGATCATTATCGAGTGTACTTCTTTTAATGACTCCAAATTGAATCTCACAAGTAACTTCATCCGAAAAAAAGTTAGGATTGAATTCTGTTCTAAGCATTTTAAATTTTTCATAGAATTCGATATCAAGAGAAAATTCAATAAGGTTACTATTTTCCGTTAGAATAGTATCCATCACTATTTTTGTCTTTTTATATTTATAGATATTCCTTCTAATGACTTTTGGACCATCCATAAAACAAATATGTGATATCTCTTTTAAGACTTTTTTTGGCTTTTTCCTATAATTAAAGTCAATATCCCAGGCATTATAAAAGAGC
>JAAZOT010000001.1 GCA_012797605.1 Spirochaetales bacterium
ATCTATTATTTGGCTATTTTTCATCCCTAAATTATCTAATATTGGTTTTGGGATATCACTTTGAGAAATTAACTTTAATGTTAAAGCATCTTCTAAATCCCTTCCGACATAGGCTATTTTATCCGACATACGAACAATACAACCTTCAAAAGTGGAAGGATAATTTTGAAGTGGTAGATTAGAAGTTGCATCAGCTTCTATATCATTAATTTTTTTGTTTGGATAGATTGATTTTTCGAATTTTTCACCGCAGTGATATAAAATTCCATCTAAAACAGCATAGGTAAGATTCAAACCTTTCCCATAATTTGTAAGTTTAGTTAGAACTCTAAACGAATATTTTTCATGTGTAAAAGATTTGTCTTTTAATATCTTTTCAGCAATAATTTTTTCACCAAGATGTCCAAATGGTGGATGACCAATATCATGTCCAAGACCAATAGCCCATGTGAGTTCAGTATCAAGTCTCAACGCTTTTGCAATTGTTGAAGCTATTGAAGCCACATGAAGGCTATGTTCCATTCTGGTACAGATATGGTCATTTCTTGGTGAAAAAAATACCTGGGTTTTACCTCTTAATCTTCTAAATGGGTAGGAGTGTAAAATAGCAGTTAAATCTCTAAAGTATGAACCGCGAACATCTTCTACCCTTTCGAATCTTCTTTTTGTTAAGACTTGATCAGAATAAAAGTTTGTGAAAAGATATTCATTCACTTTCTCTGAACTCAATTTTTACTCCAAATTAGAAAAGTGATCCTATCGAAAAAATATCATTTATTATTACAACTATCATTAAAATAAGTAATAAGAAGAATCCAACACTTTGAATTTTTGAAATTAACTTTGGATTTAGTTTTTTTCGACTTATTAGTTCAAAAAGAAAAAATAAAATATATGATCCATCAGTTGCTGGAATAGGTAGAAGATTTGTTAAACCTAAAACTAAAGTTATTAAAGCGAAAAATTCTAAAATATTTTTCATTCCTGTTTTTGCAACTTGAGATGAAAGATAAATTATCTTTATAGGACCAGCAACAGATTGACCGACATTAACTTTACCAGAAAAAAGTAATGGTATGCTTTTGATAGTTATAGAAAGAGTTTCATAGCTTCTGGGGAAAGCTAAAATTAAAGATTTAAAAAATGGAAGACCATCAATCTTTCTTTTCTCTATGTAAAATGAAAAACCCAAGTTAAATTTCTTATCTACAAATACCTTTTTTGATACATAGGTATTATCAGTTTTTAAAAAAACAAATTCAAGATTTTCATACAGATGATTTTCAATAAAATTTGGTATATCTGAAGTAGAAATAACTTCAACTTTATCACCATTTTCTGCAATAATATAAACCAACTTGTCGTTTTTTTGAAGATTTAAGTCTTTAAAAACAGAATTACTGCTTATAGAATCAATAACAGGTGGAAGATACTGATAAATTCCTATAATCGATCTTCCTGTAGATCTTTCAACATCAGGTATTATTTTAAATTCCAAAGGATTTCCATCTCTTAATACCTTTATGTGAAGTTCTTTTCCCATTGCTTGACCAACAATCATTTGAATATCTGAAAATGATTCTATCTTTTTATTATTTATTTCTGTTATTATATCAAAAGAACGAAGGCCAGCTTTATAAGCTGGTGCAGATTCAAGTTCTTCAGTAATATAGATTTGAGGTGCAACAAAAGCCTCTACTGTAGGCATAGTTCCAGCGATGGCTATAAGAAGTACACCAAAAAGAAGGCTAAAAAGAACACCACCAGCAACAGCTAATAATCTAGGAAGTGGTTTCTTGGAATAAAAATCATCTTCTGATGGCACATAATCATCTGTGATCTGTTCTCCAGCCATTTGGCAAAAACCACCAAATGGGAAAATACCTATCTGATAAGTAGTATCTCCAACTTTTTTTTCCCATATTGGTTTGCCCCATCCGATTGAAAATCTTACAACCTTTATTTTAGCAAGTTTAGCAAAGATAAAATGTCCAAATTCATGAACAAGTACAAGAGTGAGAAAACCAATTATTGCTATTATATAATAAATTATTACCACATTTCCTCCATAAGTTTTTTTTCTTTTAGGTAATTTAAGATATCCTTAAAAACATACTCTGTAAAATTGGTAAAATTGACAAAATCATCCTTAATTGAAAACGAAAATTTATTGGAATTTTCTTCTAACTTTCTTAGAATAGGATTTTTATCCTCTTTAAATAAAATTGAATAAGAATCAATTAAGAGTTTTCTTAACTTAGAAAAATTAATCTTTTTTGAAAAAAGTAAATCTTGAAAGTAAGAATTTAGAAAGATAATTGTAGTACCTTGGATAAATTCCTTTTTATAATTGTGCATAAAAAGTTTCAAAAATGGGTATGTTTTTTCAATTTCACCATTTAATTCGAATTTAATTGATTTGTTAAGTATTTGAGAAGATCTATATGAAGTATTTATACCAATTTTATCTAAAAATTTATTGATAGGTAGAAGCATATCAGGGTGACTAGCTGCGACATAGTAATAGTTGCTTAAATCTTGAATAATAGCATGGATTTGTGATTTGGAATCAATTAAAATAGAAATTTTATCCTTTGATATATCGAAAAGAGCTTGAACTTCGATAAATTCAAATGCTTTATTAATCCCTGAAGAGGAATCTATAGTAATTCTTTTTCCCATATCCCAGTTAGGGTGTTTTATTATTTCATCTAAAGAAAGATCTTCTATCTCTTCTTCCTTCTTTCCTAAGACTTTCCCACCAGAACCAGTTATAAAAATTCTTTCGATTTTATCTTTAGGACAAGCTTTTAGAAGTTCATAAATAGCATGATGTTCACTGTCTAAAGGAAAAACAAGATCACTTTTAAAATCCTTAAATAATTCGTGCGAAATAATAATAGATTCTTTATTTGCACAACCAGAAAAAATATTAAAATGTTGTGATAAAAAAGTTGGAATAATGCCATTTATCCCAATTATTCCATTTAATATATAATGCTTGTTTTTATCCACTTGACTGTAAATATCATAAAGTTCTTCAAATGAAGAGATAATATCGACTTTTTGTCTTAAACTTAAAGGTAAGCTATTGAATACTTGTTCTTTATAGTATTCAGGAACAAAAAGATACTTCGCTCTATATTTTTCCTCTAAATCAATTAGTTTTTTTATTTGATTATAACCAGATAACAAAAAAATTTCAGGTTTATTTTTATTCTGTAGTTTGTCCATTAAACTTAGAATAAATGAACCTATTGAACCAGTAGAACCAAATATCGAAAGATTAACATTATCCATTACAAAATTTATTTTATATTATTCTTGAATAATAACAATAAAAACGAAAAATAAAATGGAAAGGCAAATAGAATCGAATCAATTGAATCCAAAATACCTCCAAATCCTTTTAAGTAATTTGAAGAATCTTTAACACCACAAAATCTTTTAAAGGCAGATTCAAAAAGATCTCCCATAATCGAAAAAATATTTGTAAAAAATATTAAGATAAAGATAATAAATTTATTTGAAAAAGGAAATACAAAAAATTTTGGAAATAATAAGATAAATAAAAATGGTAGAAAACTTCCAAAAAAAATTGCACCAAAAAAACCTTTTGTCGATTTGTTTGGTGAAACTTCAAGGTTCAAAGGTTTTCTAGGTAACCAATAAAGACCAATAAGATAACCAAAAATATTTGAACTCCATACGATTAGAAGGAAAAAAAGTAATAAATTTGAAGCAAAACTAAAAGAAGAGTAAAAAATTAAAATTGAGGAAAGAGATAATGCAATATAGACAAGTCCAAATAAATGTAAAAAAAGTGCAATTGCTTGTGATGAAATATTTTTTTTGAAAATATAGAAGAAACTTGTTGCAAGGAAAATAGTTATCAATAATAAGATAAATAACTCAAAGTTTATGATTAAATTAGAATAAATGAAAAAAAGGATTAAAACTAATAATGATTGAATTATAAATAAGGGTAAATTTAAATAAATTTGCTTATTTTTAAGGCATGAAGTGAATTCCAAGCAAATCAATATTATCAATAATAAAATAAGAATTGAAATTGATAGATAATATTTTAAAGGTGAAAAAATCAAAAATAAAACAACTGGTACTGCTAAAATGATAAATATTATTCTTCTAAAAAGTTCTTCTTTTGCCATGATTTACCATCTATTTATCTGTTATTCTTTTATTTTGCCAAATCTTCTATCTCTTTTATAAAATGATTCAATTGCCTTAACAAAGTGTGATTTTGTATATTCAGGCCAGAGTTGTGGCTCAAAATATAATTCTGTATATGCTATCTGATACAGCAAAAAGTTAGATATTCTCATCTCACCTGAAGTCCTTATCAATAGATCTGGATCAGGAAAATTTGCAGTCAATAAAAAGGAAGAAAAAGTTAAATTTCCATCTTCATCCTTGATATTTTTTTTAGATAATTCTTGAGCAAAATAAATTGCAGCATTATTGATTTCTTCTCTTGATGAGTAGTTAAAAAAGAAAAGAAGATTAAAAGTATCGTTTTCTTTCGTTATATTTTCAAGCTCATTTAGAATATGATTTGTCTTTGTTGGTAAGGTCGATTTATCTCCAATATGAATAAATCTTATCTTGTTTGACATTAATTTATTGATTTGATCTTGATAGTATCTTTCAATAAGTGAAAAGATAAAATCAACTTCATTTTTAGGTCTATTCCAATTTTCTTTAGAAAATGCGAAGAATGAACCATATTTAATATTATATTCTTTGCACCAATTGCAAACCTCTTCTATTTTATTCATACCAGCTTCATGACCTAAAAACCTCGGTTTGCCATGCTTTTTAGCCCATCTTCCATTACCATCCATTATAAATGCTATATGTTGTAAGCTCATCGTAACTATTAAATCGTCATTATATCTTTTTCTTTTTCCTTGAACATTTCGTCGATTTTTTTTATCGCTTTATCTGTAAATTCCTGAATCTTTTTTTCCCCTTCATCATATTCATCTTCACTTATATCACCATCTTTTTCCATCTTTTTTAGCTTTTCTATAAAATCTCTACGAATATTTCTTATTGCAACTTTTCCTTCCTCGGATTTCTGTTTTATAAGTTTGACGAGATCTTTTCTTGTTTCTTCAGTAAGCTGAGGTAGTATTAGTTTAATTATTCTTCCATCATTTTGTGGATTTAGGTTTAAATTTTCCTTCAAAATTCCTTTTTCTATAACAGCTAAAGTCTTTGGTTCCCATGGAGAAATAACAATTGTTCTCGCATCTGGTGTTGAAATCGAAGCTATGTTTTTAAGAAGAACAACTTTTTGATCCACTTCAATTTTAACATTTTCTACCATTGCTGGTGATGCTTTAGCACCTCTAACTTTCTTAAATTCATCTTCCAGAACCAATATGGGTTTCACCATAGCTTTTTTGACTTCTTGGTAAATATTATCTAATGCCAGGGACATATATCCTCCTGATATATTAAAGTTCCGACTCTTTTTTTCTCGATTAAAAGTGAGTATATAGATTTTTCATCGAATAGATCAAGGACAACCACAGGGATTTTGGTTTGTTTACATATATCTATTGCGGTAAGGTCCATAATTTCGAATTTTTCTTTTAAAAATTGATCATAAGTAAGAAAATCAAATTTTTTTGCATTAGGATTCTTCTTAGGATCATCTGAATATACCCCATCGACTTTGGTCGCTTTTATAAATATATCTGAATTTGTTTCAGCAGCTCTTAAAGCAGCTGCACTATCTGTTGTAAAATATGGATTCCCTGTGCCTGCAGTAAAAATAGCTATCTGTTCATCTTTTATGGCTTTTTGATATTCTTGATAAGAAAAATATGAAACAAGTCGTGGAATATCTATAGCAGAGAAAATTTTAGAAGGTAAATTGCAGGAGGAGAAAACTTCTTCTATTGCAAGACCATTCATAGTAGTAGCAAGCATACCGATGTAATGGGCTTTGTAATCTTTAAATCCATTTCTAATAAGGTCCTTCCCTCTAAAAAGATTCCCACCACCAATAACTATGCCAATTTCAATTTTATGTTCATAAATTTTTCTTATAAGATTAGCAAGCCATTTTATCTTATTGTAATCTATGGGATAATTTTCCGAAGAAATTGCTTCTCCAGTTATCTTTATAAGAACACGCATTAGTTGGATCCAATATTTGTGAATTTGAAAACTTTAGCTTTTATTTTAATGTTAAACTTCTTTTCTGCGTTTGATAAAATTTCACCAACTTTTTTGGATTCATCCCTTACATAAGGGCATTCTAAAAAGACTTTATCGGTAAAAGATTTTTTTGCTTTACCTTGAATAATACCTTGAAGGACATTCTGTGGTTTATTTGCAAATGCTGGATCTGCTAAAACCTGTTTTTCAACAATTTTGATCTCTTCATCCAATTTTTCCTTTGGTATATCGTTCATAGAGTAATACTCTGGTTTGTAGAATTGGACTGAAACAACGATGGAAAATAAAATATCTTTTAATTCATCACTCTCTGGCATTGGTTTGTCAAGTTCAAACTGAACAATAGCGGCATTTTTCCCCATCTGAACATATGGAAAAACTGGTGTTTTATCATCTCCTTCAATCAAAATAATATCTGAAATTTTTATGTTTTCATTGAATTTTAATACAGCAGAAGTCCTAAGTTGCTCTATTTCACTATCTATTGATTCAACATTTTTAATTTTTTTCTCAAATAATTTTTTAGCAATATCTTTTGCAAAATTTCTAAAATCCTCTGAATTTGCAACAAAATCTGTTTCACATTCAATTTTAGCAAGTATTCCAGAATATTTATCTTGATAAATTGCAACTCTTCCTTCAGATACAGCTCTATCTGCTTTTTTAACTGCTTTAGCTAGCCCTCTTTCTCTAAGAACTTGGATGGCTTTCTCAAAATCACCATTTGCTTCCTCAAGTGCTACTCTACAATCACCAATGCCTGCACCTGTCATCTCTCTTAATTTTTTAATATCATCTTTGTTTATGTTCATATATAACTCCTTAAAAAAATACGAAAATTATTAAATAATATCTATTCACCTAAAAAAATTGAAAAAAAACAATTGAAAAATAAAAGTTAAAAATTTAACTAAAATAAATAAAAAGTTTTAAAACATTTCGTCTTTATTATCCGATGAGTCATTTTCTTCTTGATCTTCTTCAGAAGAAGATGATGTGTCCCCAGAATTCTCATTTTTTATATTACTGGTGCTAATTTCTTCTGAACTTGATATATTTTGGTCTTTTCTTAGATTTCTTCCTTCAGCTATAGCTCTTTCAACCATTTCGCAGAAAACACTAACTGCTCTTATTGCATCATCATTTCCAGGAATTGGAAAATCTACTAATTCTGGATCTGAATTTGTGTCAACGACAGCAACAATTGGAATATTCATCCTTTTGGCTTCAAGTATGGCATTTTGTTCATATACTGTATCTATGATAAATAAGAGTCCTGGAAGTTTATGTTGGATCTTAATAAGTCCACCAACATTTTTTCTTAATTTTTCTAATACTTTTCTTTTTCTAGAAATCTCGGCTTTAGAAAATCCAGGGAAATTATTCTTTTCTAGTTCTTCAAGATCTAGAAGTTTCTGAATAGATTTTTTAACTATCTCATGATTTGTTAATGTTCCACCAAGCCATCTATTAGCTACATATGGAGAATCACTTTTAGTTGCATATTCGATAATTGATTCCCTAGCCTGTTTTTTAGTTCCAACAAAAAGAACATCGTAACCTCTAAAAACTGTTTCTCTTATTTTTTCATAAGCAGCATCTGCAAGAACAGAAGTTTTTTGTAAATCAATTATATGGATACCATTTCTTTTTGCATAAATATATGGAGCCATTTTTGGATTCCATCTTTTTGTTTCATGACCAAAATGTGCACCAGCTTCAAGAAGTGTTTTAATAGGTAGTACTGACAATCGTAACCTCCTCTTTTGAATAACAAATAAATCTATTATAGTATTTTAAAAATTTTTCAACTGGAAATCCAATGACATTTGTAATTGAACCGTCAACCCTTTTAACAAGGGTCGAACCAGCTCCTTGTATCTTATAAGCACCAGCAGCATCATATGGTTCAACAGTATTTATATAATTTTTTAAGAGATTATCAGATAAAAAATTAAAGTATACATTTGTTTTTTCATGAAATAAATAATATTTATTTTTCAAAAATAAACAAACACCAGAATAAACTGTATGTTTTTTCCCATTTAATTCTTTTAAAATAAAAAATGCATCATCTTTTGATTTCGGTTTTGGATAAATTTTGTTATTTTTATAGACAATAGTATCTGCTGTGACGATAAAATAATTAGACCATGTTAAGGATAAATTTATATTGTTTTGAGAATTTAAATATTCAATTATGGAATTCATTTTTAATTTTGCATTTTCTAAAACTGTTTTTTTAGGATCATTAAAATTCTTTTCTAGACAATTAGGCTCAATTATTTGAAATTTATCAAAAAGAATTGAAAACAATATTTTTCTTCTCTCTGAAGATGAGCCTAGGATAATATTAATATCGTTACTTCTTATCATTAATGTCTTCTTGTTGTATTTTTTATTTCTTCAATTATTGGTATTGCTTCTTTAGAAACTAAAAATTCGTATGTAGCTAAAGGAACAATTTTTTTTATTTCATCGAATTTGTCTTCTCTAATATATTGCCTGACTGTTGACGCGGAAATAGCTTTATCATTAAATTTTTTTCTTTCAAGGATAGTAAATTCTATACCATATTTTGGTAATAGTTTTTGCATGGTTTCATTATATTTTGAAGTAACTTGACAATAAGGTTCTTCACCAACAAATCTTTTATTTATAGCTAAAACAGGTGCTATTTTATTACCAAAAATCGCGACATCTAATTCAGCATGAACTTGATCTTTAGGTAAATCTTTTAAAAAGTAATCTGGAAAGGTAGCTGCAGAGATTATATATTGCGAAGAAGGAAGAATAGTAATATTGTCAAGGTGTTTTGTGGCTTTTTTGACTATTTCAAATCTATACTTAAAAGGGAAATATGAAAGTTCTTCTTCTAAAATGAAAATAAAAAGATGTTCAGAG
>JAAZOT010000064.1 GCA_012797605.1 Spirochaetales bacterium
ATATAGAAAATTTAAATATAAAATAATTTAATTATAGAATATTCAAAATTTTGCTAACTTTTACATTTTTTTTATTCTTATCTTTTAATCTTTATCTTTTAATTTTTATCTTTTTTTCTTAGCTTTTTTTTGTTAAGCAAAATTAAATATTCTTTTTATAAATTTTCTTTTTAAAAATATTTTTCAATATTAATAAAATTTAAAAATAAGAACCAAATATTGACGACCAATAAGTTTATTATTCCAAGTGGAATTCCTATAAGAGAAAACTTTACAGAAGGTATTTTTTCATCTAATTTTTCTGCATTTTGAATCGCTATAACATTGCTAGCAGCACCAAGTATTAAAAAATTACCAGCTAAAGTTGAGGAAGCTGCAAGAGCCATATAAAGTGAAATATTTGCATTGGATGCTTTCAATATTGGCATAAACAGGGCTACAAGAGGAACATTTGAAAGAATTTGTGAAAAAATTACGGAGATAATCATTAAAATTGGTGTTGAGCTTAAATTTATATTATTTTTATTGATGAAATGTTGAATTATCTCTGTGTTCCATATCGATTTCATAAGGATAAACATACCAACAAAAAAGATCAGAGTTCCCCAATCAAGTTTTTTAAGAAGGTAGCTTCTTTTAAAAAGTCCAAAAGCAATAGGAATAAGCCCCGCTATCGCGATATATGTCAAAGGCAAATTTATTTTTGGATTTATAAAAATTATCAATATTTTCAATAATACTGCAACTAAAAGTATTATTAAAGAGATTCTGCAAAGCTTTGCCAACGATGGGTCTTCTAATTCCTCCTTTTCATGAATTAGTGGAATGGTATGAATTTCATTTCTATAAATAAAATTCATAAAAAAATAAAGAACAAATAGATTAGCAATAGTTGGAGGTAAAAGATATATAAAAAAAAGTATAAAAGGGGAGTTCATCTTTGAGTTTATAGCTATAAGAAGGTTTTGAGGATTTCCTATTGGCGAAAAAACTGATCCTATTGTCACAGAATACATTAAAGTTAAAAGTAAAAGCTCTGTACTTATGTTATGCTTTCTGGCAAAATAGATCACTAAAGGAGTTCCGATTATTATCATAGTATCATTCATAAGAAGTCCACTTACAGCTGCTGAAAAAAAGATAAGAACCAAAAGTAAATGTCTAGCAGACTCAGTATTTGAAAATATTTTATGTGCTATATGGTATAGATATCCACTTGACTGAAAACTTTCAGCTATTAAGAACATGCAAAAAAGAAAGATTATTACATCCAAATCAATAGCCTTTAAGGCTTCATTAAGATTTATACTACCAACAGTAATGCAAAAAATAGCAGAAATTATCATAATAAGCCAGATTGGGATGTCTAAGTTTCCAACTTTTCTTATGATAGTGAAAATTATTACAAAAATAAGACCTATGTATGGAACTATTTGCTGAAAGCTCATCATCATTCCTTTAATCTATTTTTCTTTAATTAAATATAAATTAGACAAATAAAATTAAAGTAATTAAAATTTAACATAGTTTTTATATTTTAAACTTGATTTTCTTATCATTAAATTTATATGCAAGGCAGGTCGAAAATAATTAAAAGATATATCAATACAAGATTATCAGATAAAAAAAATAATCAAAGGAGTCTTTGTGAAAAAAAATATAAAATTTATAAGTCTTTTTATTTTTATTTTGATGTTTTTAATGACAATTCTTTTAATAAATAAATTTGCTTTTAAAATAAGTGCACAACAAACTACAACTACGACCACTCAAACTACCACTCAAAAAGTTCAAGTTGTTGATCTTTCAAATTTTGCTTATTCATTTGTCAACTTCTCATCAAATTATGCTACACTACAAAGTAAGTTGAAAAGTTCATCTTATAACATCGAAGAAAAAGATATAAACTCACCAAATGGTAAATTCTTAATAATAGCAGAGAAAAAATTAAATTTTATGACAGAAAAGTTATATCTTTATTTTGATTATAAGAAAAATCTAATTTATTTTCAAGTCTCATTTCTATGCGAAGATGCTTACACAAGAAAACCACTTGAAAAGTTATATCAACAACTTGTTGATAAACTAAATACAAAATATGGTGAAAGTCAAAATAAAGATTATGGATATTATAAGAAAACAGATACAGTCGAAGTAGTTCTTTTCCCCATCTATCCTTTTAAAAATTCTATAGAAATTCAAGCAAAAAACGTTACACTTTTCAACCAATATTCAACCGAGTATATGGCAGAAATGGAAAAAGGAATGAATCAGGAAGTCTCTTCAATAGTTAATACATTTTAATTTATACATTTAATTGATTCATTGTAAGTGATAATTTTTTTTTCTGTTTTTCTCAGTGTTTTTTCAAATCTTGTCAAATACTCCTTTTAATTTTTGTCCAAGTTCATTTATTAGAAAAGGCTTTTGAATAAAATTGACTTTTTCATCAAGAATCCCATGATGAACTATTACATTATCAGTATAACCAGACATATAAAGTACCTTTATATCGTCATATCTTTTCTTTATTCTATCAATCAGTTCTTTACCGTTCATCTCTGGCATTATTAAATCCGTCAAAACACAATCAGGTTTAACTCCTTTTTCTTCTATCAATGTTAGCGCATCAGTTGCACCTTGAGTAATTATAACTTCATAGCCTAATTTAACTAACATAACATTTAATATTTTTCTAAGATCTTCTTCATCCTCTACAAGCATTATTTTTTGCCCTTTACCAGAAATGTTTTTTTGATAATCCTTTTCAGAAGTTTCGGTTATTTTTCCTTCGCTTGCTGGAAAGTAAATTTTAAAAGTTGTTCCTTTTCCTATTTCTGAATAAACCCAAATATTACCACCAGACTGTTTAACTATTCCATAAACTGTTGATAAACCAAGTCCCGTGCCTTTCCCTGTTTCTTTTGATGAAAAAAATGGTTCAAATATTCTATCCATTGTAGCTTTATCCATACCATGTCCTGTATCTGAAATAGCTAACATTACATGTTTACCTATATTTATTCCGAGGTGACTATTAATGTATTCCTGAGTTATTTCGACATTTTTTGTCTCTATTATTATTTTCCCACCATTTGACATTGCATCTTTAGCATTTACTATAAGATTTAATATTATCTGTTGCATTTGAATAGGATCTACAAGAATACTTTCAATATTTTCCTGGAAAATCATCTCTATTGATATATCTTCTCTCAATGTTCTTCTTATCAATGATTCCATAGATTTTAAGAGCTGATTTAAATCTATCAGTTTAGGTGAAAGAGGTTGTTTCCTAGCAAAAGCAAGTAGCTGATTGGTAAGATCCTTGGTTACCTGTGCGGCCTTAATTATTTCTTTTATGTCTTGCTGAATTGGGTCATCTTCATTAAATCTGCTTTGCAGATCCTGTGCATATCCTAAAATTATAGCCAACATATTATTGTAATCATGAGCAATACCACCAGCTAGCATACCAATAGATTCTATCTTTTGGGACTGCAGTAGCTGTTGTCTTAACTCTTCTTTTTCTTTTTCAATTTTTATTCTTTGAGTTATATCCCTTGCTATACATTCGATAGCTATCAAATTTTTATTTTCATCATAAATTGGAACATTTTTTTGCTCGATATAAATTATTTGTCCATTTTTATTTATCCAGCGTATATTAAATTGTTTAAATTCATCAATATTACCATTTAAAATTTTTTCTAGCATCTTCCTGTCTTCTGGATGAACAATTTTAAGACCAAGCTGGGGATCATTATAATGTTCTTGTGGAGTATAGCCAGTTATTGTAGTTACTGCCTCATTTACATATGTAAAATGAGGCTTTGGAAGAAAATCGTATCTATAAATGATATCCTGTGCATTTTCAAATAATCTTCTAAATCTTTCCTCACTTTGATGAAGTTTAGTCAATAATTCTATTTGCTTTTTATTAAGATTTTCAAGTTTTTCTATATATGACAAATTTTCAATATGAGTATTCAAATCTTCAATTTTAATTGAAGCAAATCTTGCTAATATCTCAAAAAGATATATTTCCTCTTTTGAAAAAATTTTATTCTTTTCTTGTCTTCCAATAAGTAAGACACCAAATACTTTTTCTTCATAAAATAAAGGTAAATAAATTATAGAATTTAAATTCCTAAATTTAGTTACTTCTTTTTCTTTATATGTAAGATTTTCTTTTTTTAAATCTTCGATATATAAATATTTTTTACTATCTAATACATCTTTAATGTGAGGATGATCATATAAATTTGCATACCTTAGATCTTGTGGAAAGTCATTTGGAAGAGTTGGAAAGGTTGAATTTAAATAAAGATAATTTCCTTTTATTGAATATACTGCAACACTTATGTTATCTACAAACTTTGAAACACTAAAAGATATATTATTAAAAACCTCATCTAAACTTTGTGATTGAATTAGGGTAGCTCCAATATCCAAAAGCATCAATAATCTTTTGTTCTGTATCTGTAAATTCTCTTCGGCTTCAAATTGGTCAGTAATATCAAGGCCAATAGATATTATATAATCATTATTATCAGCACCTTTCAATACTACATTGTTCCAATTTATAAGTTTTCTACTGCCATCTTTTGTAATAATATAGTTTTGATTTCTACTTTTAATCTTGTTAACGAATAAAGAATCCGATAAATTGTACAGTTTTTCTTTATCCTGTGAACCAATAAATATCTCTATCCAATCTTTGCCAATAACTTCTTCGGCTTTGTATCCTGAAAATTCCTCTGCAAATTTATTAAAAAGTACTATTTTTGTTTTATTTGCAAGGCCGACTATAATGACAGTTGCTTCATTAATTATATTTTGAGACAACTGCTTTTCTATTTCCAATTTTTTAGTGATTTTAATTCTCTCTAATTCTTGAAAAGTAATATTCATATATAATTTTAGGTTAGCTACATCACATTCTTCATAATCTTTTTCTTTGTTTGCAATACATACAACTGCTATTATTTTATCATTTTCAAAGATAGGAATAGAAATAAAATTCTTTATTTCAATTTGACCTAATGTAAATTCTTTTATCAAGATATTATTTGTTTCAATGCTATTAATAATAATTTCTTTTCTATATCTAGCAACTTCACCCAGGATTCCACTTTTTTCTAGAGGAATTTTTTTTTGAGGATTAAGTAGTGCAGAATCGGCAATAATATCTTTTGTCCAAATATTTAGTACAAACTCCTTTTTTTCTTCATAGTATAAATAAATAAATCCAAATTTACTGTTAATTAATTTTAAAGTTTGTTTTAAAGCATAATCTAAGAATTCATTTTCATTTTCATATTTGAAATGCAATAAATTTAAGATATAGGAAAGACTATTCTCGTAATAATTCATATCAATTCCTAAATATTTCTATTAATAATTTTTATATCTATAAAATCTTTGTAGATCATATTTTATAAAATAGACTAAAAATCATAATTAGTCAATTATATTAGGAATTTTTTATTTTACACAAACTTAAAATTTGTAGGATAGTTAATTTCTTATAAGAAGCTGAAATTCTTTTTGTTTTTTGTAAAGAAAGAACTGGTAAAGACAAATAATTTTATTTTTAAGAAGATGGAATTTTTTAAATATATGAATATTTTACAATCAACTCAAATTTTACAAATTACTTTAAATAAAACTGTATTTTCAACCTATTTCACATTATTTCTGCTTTTTAAGATTTACAAAATCATCTATAAAACTGGAAATATCTTTCTCTGCTTCTTCATATAACTTACTCTTTAAATCAATATTAATAAATGCTGATTTAAAACCTATCTTTATTATCTTCAAAATCTCCCAAAGACTTAAGCCTCCCATTGTCATTCTTGCAGCTTTAAGATACTCATAAGTAATATTTGTTCTTGAAATTCCCATATTATCAGTGTTAATAGTTACTTTTATCCCATTGTTCAAGTAGTCTTTTAATGGATAATTTTCTGGATTATTTTGTCCAACAAATTGATCAGATGAATAGTAATAATCATAATAATTTTTAATCTGATAGTTGCTTGAAGGGCAAAGCTCTATCGCAATTTTCCTCTCTCGTATTTTCTTTAGTAAGTTCATATCCTGTAATAAAGAAAGGCCATGACCAATTCTTTCTGCGTTTAAATGATAAACAGCCTGCCAAATACTTTCAGATTCTGCTGTTTCACCTGCATGAATTGTAATATTTGGACAATAATCCATTATAGCAAGAAAAGCCTGTCGAAATCTTTCTGGTTTTCCTTTTTCCTCATCTCCAGCTAAATCAAATCCTTTGAAATACTTAGTAAATAGATCTTTTATCTCATTGTCTTTCCCTTCAAAAATACTTTGAACAAGTTCTATATTCTTATAAATATCACTCATCTTTCCATGTCTAGATGCAATAATTAACAAGGATAAAGAAATTTTATCAGAAAATTGATCCATAGTTTGCAATATGGTTCTAATAACATCTAAATCTTTTAATCCTTCTTTCGTGTAATTTATTGGAGAACATCTTATTTCTAGATGTTTAACATTATTTTCTAAGGATTTTTCGATGCATTTTTTAGTAGTAAAAGAGATAGCCTCTTTAAACTGAAGTAAAGATGAACCTTGTATGTCTCCTAAACTTTCATATTTAGCAATTCCGATATTCTTAAATTTTTTTGGATTTAAATAATCTTGATATATAAAGTTTTCTAGATCGTCCTTATTATTAAAAAGGGAGATTAAATAAATAATTAATGAAGATTTTTTAACATAATCTGGTGAGAAATTTTTTAACCCTCCTTCCTGTTTTATTAAATCTTTAATCTCAGATAAGCTTTTCCGATATAAGTCAGTTTTTTTTATTTCATCTTCTATCTTAGAAAAGATTTTATTTTCAGATTTAAGTTCATTTACAAATTCTAGAAGATCTTCAACACTTAAAACACCTCCCAAATGGCAATGAAGATCTGTTTTGGGGAGAGTTTTTAGTAAATCTAATTCTTCCTCCTCTTTTTTAGGATCTAATCCTATAGTATAGTTTTTCAATCTATCTATTACATTTTTTCTGTTATAAGTATATAATACTCGAAATATATCTTCGGTAGAGTCAATCCTATCATTCCAGTTAGAATAAAGAATCGAAGCCTCTTGATACCTTTGAGTTATAATATTTTTAATTTCAACTTCTTTATTCATTTTATAGATATTTGCTTTAAACAGATCCTCTTTTAACTCAATATTTTCTTTACTTTGGAAATAATTTCCCAATAATTTTTTTAAATTTTCTTCACTCTTATTAATAAATGATTCATTCCCTTTGAAACTACCTATAGGTACTGGTGTTATATTCTTTAGTTTTGATTTTAAATATGTTTCACTAATTTGTTTAGGGGAATCATTAGCAATATTTCCATTTGTATTTTTATCTATTAAATGAAAGACAAAATCTGCTCCCAGGATAAAACCAGCATTTTGCAATGAGGAAGACATTGTTTTTCTTCCTCCTGCGATACATAGATAAAAAACATCAGTTGGATTTTCAAATTTACTTTTAAGAATAACAGAAAATATCATATTTTCATAAAAACTTGAATCGTCGTTAGAAGTTATATCATCAACATCTTTTAATACAAAAACCTCAACACTCCTTATATTTAAGCCTAAATCGACAAAATTTTTTTTAATATCACTTATTAAGTATTCACAGTTTTCTTTTATTTCATCTTGATCTGTAGCGAATATAATTACCTTTTCAGTGTTTTGAATATTATAATTTTTTCTTAAATTTTTTATATTTTCATATTCATCAGAATCGGCATAAAGATCATATTTTTCCGAAAAACAGGTTAAAGAAACTGCTTCTAAAGGAATTTCGATGTTTTTGCCAAGTGTACAAAATAAGGTAGGCATGATTTTTACCTCTTTTATTCAATATTATTAAAATAATTATTTAATATATTTTAAAATTAATTGAAAATTTGACAAATGTTTTTTATTAAAATAAAATTTACTTGAAAAGGTATTACGAAGAGTATTTATAAAAAATTAATAATTTTCTATTTTATGAAGTAAACAAAACTTTAACCAAATTTAAGGAAGTTTAGATTCTTAAAAAACTTGGTGCTTTTTTTACCCGCATCATGGAAAAATATCTTCCAGATGCATTTTTGTTTGCTATTCTGCTCACTTTTATTGTTTTCATCCTTGCCCTTATATTTACAGATAAAGGGCCCCTTGATATTGTAAATGCATGGGGTAAAGGGCTTTGGAATCTGCTTACCTTCTCAATGCAAATGGCTTTAATCCTTGTGACAGGACATTGTTTGGCTTTAGCTCCTCCTGTCAAGAAAATCCTTTCGAATTTAGCAGATCTTGCTAAAACTCCTTTTAATGCTATCGTAATTTTAGGGCTTGTTTCTGGCATCTGTTCTTGGTTACAATGGGGATTTGGTCTTATAATAGGTGGACTTTTAGCCCTTGAAATGGCAAAGAGAATTAAAAATGTTGATTACCCACTACTGATTGCTGCGGCATATGGTGGCTTTGTAGTATGGCATATGGGTATTTCTGGTTCAATACCACTTGCTGTTGCAACAGCTGGTAATGCTGCCAATTGGGTAGAAAAAATTGCAAATATGGTTATTCCAGTTGGACAAACAGTTTTTGCTCCATGGAATATAGTACCAGCCTTTTTGATAATTTTATCAACACCTTTTCTTTTAGCTATTGCTTCTCCATCTTACGATAAGGCTAAAGTGTTAGACCCAGTAGTTGTATCTCAACTTCAAAAGGAAGAAGAGGAAGAAGAGAAAAAGAAAAAAGAATTTAACCCAACTAGTTTTGCTGAAAAAATTGAAAATAACATTATTGTAAACTATATCTTCTGTCTATTAGGAGTCGTATTTTTTATTTTTTATTTTATTAAAAAAGGACAACTTGATCTGAATGCAGTTATAGGTATATTTTTATTTGCTGGTTTAATACTGCATAAGACACCTATAAATTATGTAAGAGCTGTTGAAAAAGCAATAAAAGGTGCTGGTGGTATAGTTTTACAATTCCCTATTTATGCTGGAATTCAAGGAATAATGATTGGTACTGGACTTGCTTCAGTTATTGCAGGTTGGTTTGTTGCTATTTCAACAAAAGTGACCTTTTATTTATGGCAATTCCTTGCAGCAGGTATAATAAACATGTTTATCCCTTCAGGTGGTGGTCAATGGGCTGCACAAGGATCAATAAGCGTTTTAGCTGCACAAAAGATGGGTCTTGATTTCGCAAAAACATCGATGGCGGTTGCCTTTGGAGATCAATGGACAAACATGATACAACCTTTCTGGGCGCTTCCTCTTCTTGGTCTTGCTAAACTTAAAGCAAAAGATATTATGGGATATACAACCATAGTATTGCTCTGGTCTGGTATAATTATGGCAATAGCAACAATTGTGATGGCTTTATAATAGTAAAATTTTTAATAGATTATATTTAAGATTAAAAATTAAGGGCTGCGATTTGCAGCCCTTTTTCGTTTAGCTATATAAAAATTTTAAATAATTTAATAGATTCTTTTTTCCTAATAATAACTTAAATTTAAATATCTTAAAATTCTATAACTTCCTTTACTGGATTTGATGGATATATCTGCTTATGTACTGGAGGCATTGAGTTATATACATAATCTATATCTATTTGTCCATATGGGATCCCAAATCTTTTCTTTATCCCAATAAAAGTCCCTCTTAAAAATATTGTTTCCATTTTTAAGGTAAGACAATATACTCCAACGACTTTTCCTTTCTTAATCTTACAAAGTTCATCTTTATATGCAGCAGTTCCAAAAATCAAGGATTTATCATTCATAACTGAAATCTGAATAGCTGGAATAAAATAAGGATATCCATCATCATCTAAATAACAGATGAATTTAAGTAAACCAGAGGTATTCATAATCTGCCTCACAAAAGGATTTGAAAAAGGAAGATCATCCCCATTTTTATTTTTATTTTTTATAAAAATATTTGCTAAATAAGTTTGAGCGAATGATAGACCAATACTTAAATATGGTAGATCTTCTTTTTCTGTAACGTCAAGCAAATCCAACCTATAAACTGTATTAATACCAAAATAAGAGTTATATCTGAACATTGGAATCTCGTTGAATTTATTATAGATTTCACCTTCCTTTTCAAAATGAGTAAATTGTGCTTTTCCCCTAAAAAGCTTTTTATCTAAGGTTAATATTAAAAAACCAATCTTTGGATTTTCTTTGATATATTCTTTACTTAAACCTTTTGTGAATTCACCAAAAGCCATATGATTACTATCGAGTGGCATTAAGGAAGATAAAAGACTCACATGAACGAAACCTTCTGGATTAATGGTTCCAACCAAAGCTATTTTTTCATTGGGTTGTAAGATCCTTATTTCTTCTTCTGTAAAATAATTCTTTTTCTTTCCCATAAAAACCTCTTAATTTTATATTTTTCTAATTTTCAACAAGCCTTTTGCTTCCAGTAATATAGCAAAAATCATCCTTTGTTATAATACTTTTAGCTAGGCTTAGAAAATCATCAGCTTCCTTTTCAGATATCAAATCAATATCATCTAATTCCCATTTAATGCCTAGCCTTCTATACTTATCTTTACAAAGGTTATTGAAAAGACAAAGCTCCCATCTTTCCACAACATCAAAACTTAAATTTTCATTGATGAATTTAGCGATCTTTAATATATTATCTTCTCGTGCTGTCATAGAAGGGATGAGTGGCGTTCTAATCCATATTTTTTTGTTTGAGTTATTCATACATTTATTACTCAAATCTATTAGATTTTTAAGTATTAATTCATTTGATTGACCTGTAAATTCAATATGTTTCAATATATCCATCTCTTTAATATCATATAAAAAAAGGTCAACAAAGGGGAAGATCTTTTCTAAAACTTGATCTGAATAAAAACCACAAGTGTCTAAAGCCACATGAATTTTATTTTTTGACAGATTTTCAGATAATTTGGCGACAAATGAAGATTGGAAAGTTCCCTCGCCACCTGAAATGGTAACACCTCCTCCAGACTTTTCGAAATATACTTTATCTTTAAGAATTTCAGTAGTAAGTTTTTCTACATCCCAAATCCTTCCTAAAATTTCCATTGCAGTTGATGGGCAACTTTCGGCACATTTACCACAACCTTTACATAAAGTTCTATCAATGATAACTCCATTATCCCATGTCAAAGCTCTTTCTGGACAAACTATTATACAATTCTTACATCCAATACAACGAGAGTTTATCCATTGAATCTGTGGTTCTGGTTTTATACTTTCTGGATTATGACACCATTTACAAGCTAGTGGACATCCTTTCATAAAAACAGTTGTTCTTATTCCTGGTCCATCTTCAGTTGAAAGTCTTTGAATTTCAAGAATTAATCCTTTTGACTCATTCATTTTTCTACCTTAATTTACAATTTCATATCCTTCTTTTTATTGTTAAATATTAAATCTTCTTATATCTTTTGATGGGAAATTCTACTTATAACTTCATCCTGCAACTCTTTTCCTATTGATGTAAAATATGCATTGTAACCTGTAACTCTTACTAAAAGATGCCTATAATCCTGTGGGTTCTTTTGTGCATCTTTCAACATTTCAGGATCTAGCATATTTATCTGCAAGGCAGTACCACCATTTTCAATATAGCCTCTTAGAAAAGCTTTAAATTTTTCTTTATGCTGATTATCTTTTAGTATCGATGGATTAAAAGTAATTGTATGACTTGCTCCGTTTGGTAGAAGATTAATATAATCAAGATAATCTGCATTTTCTTTATTTTTACCACCGAGTGCTTTACCTACAGAGTTGGTATTTGCCGTTGGTCCATTTGTATCTGCACCATTCACTGGACATATAGCATTAGATAAGAATTGTCCCTTCTTTCTTCCATCAGGTGTTGCAGGTAAAATATAACCATCTGATACCCAGTAGTTCCATGAAAGCATTCCTGGTCTAAATTGTCTATTTGTTGAAGTAGTCTTATATTTCCATGTTTCATCTGTCCATAACTTCATCACTTTTAAAGCCATTTCATCGGCTTCATCATCATCTTTCCCATATTTAGGTGCTTTATATTTAGCTATTGCCTGCAAAGTTTCATAACCTTCCCAATTATTTTTTAATGCTTCTATCAATTTTCGCATTTCGCATATTTTCTTATCATATACAAGATATTTTATCGCTAGAAGAGAATCGACAGTCGTAGCAAATGTCACTGCTTCCAATGTTACAAAATTTATCTCTGCTCCACCTTGAGTTATATCTTTTCCTTTTTCTATACATCCTTTGACTAAACACGAAAGATATGGAGTCGGATGATACTTAGATCTAATGGATTCTCCTTTATCATAAAGTTCAAAAATTTTCCTAATTATGTACTTAGTCTGTATCTCATAAGCTTTGAAAAATTGATCGAAATTTTTAAATTTTGTTGGGTCCCCAGTCTTTGGACCAAGTTGTCTTATCTTTTCTCTTTTTTTTGTGATAGGATCTATGACTTCAAAGAATTCTTTTCCATTAGCCAGAACTAGCTCTAATGCCTTTGCAAGGTTTAAGTTGCAATCTACAGTTCCAGACCTATCATTTCCAACCATTGTATTTTCGAGACATCCTACTGGTGCATAATCATGAACATTATTTAAATTTATTAAATTCTCAAGTTTTGCTAATCTTGCTTCTCTGAGCATTCCAGCAATTGATCTCTCATCAAAATTAAGTAAAAATGGGGCACCTTGACTTTCCGAAATCATATCAGCTATTTTATCTAAAAGTTTTTCAGGTGAATTCCTATGAAGCCTTACATTGGGTTTTGGTTCAAGAATTGGAGACATATCATCGATAACTTCTAAAAAAGCATATGTAAGATCATTTGTAAGGTCAACTCCATCTTTTCCCATTCCACTAAGGGTTATAAGTTGACCAAAACCAGCGGTAATGCCATTATTCCCAGTTCTAATCATGGCATCATAAGCTGTATTACAGTGTACAAAGAAGCATTTTATTATTTCCTTACCAAATTCTCTATCCATTCCATCTTTCAATGATTTTTCCCAATATGGATAAAGATACTGATCGATTCTACCAAAAGAAACTCCTGGTCCAGGATAATTCTCATCGCTCATTATCAACATATGAGTCAACCATAATGATTGCATTGCTTCCCAGAAATTTTCAGCTGGTTCCCATGGAACTTTTTCTCCAATTTTTGACATCTTCAAAAGCTCTTCTTTTCTTTTAGAATCTATTTCATTTTCATATAACTTCACGCATTTTTCAGAATATCTTAAGGCTAGTTCTTTAGGAATGGTTGCAGCTTCCATAAAGGCAAGAAGATTTTTCCCCATATCAGACTTTTTATCCTTTGGGGATAATTTTTCATATAGACTTTGAGCTTGTTCATAGACACTTTTAAAACCATACTTCAATATCTTTTCATAATCTGCGATTAAATGTCCACCAGTAGGACCTGCGTTACCAAAACCATGATCATGAAACCAGATAGCTTTTTTTCTAAGTCCATTTTTTCCTAAAATCTTTTTATTTCTATCTTTCATCTCTTTTTTGTCGAGACAAAAAGAAGTTTGAAGATTGAATCTTGAACCAAATAATAGATCACCAGGAAGAATTTCACAAGGAAGAAAATCAGTTATGACTTTTTTGTTAAAATATGCCCTTCTTTGTGCAATATTTTTCCTAAAAAAATCATCTGGAACTTCTACTTTTTCAGATGAAAGCCTAAAAGATTGATACATGGTTTGAAAAAGAGCAAAAGTCTCTGGGACTATATAATAGTGCATTTCATTATATTGGGCATCCCAATCTTTACCACAATTCCAACTTGTAAATTCATTGTTCCAATTCCTTTGTGAGCCTTTAAAATAATAATCTCTTAAAAATCTAATCCTTTCAGAAAGATTCTTTGGTTGTTTTAGCTTCTGACCAACAGAACTCATGTTTACCTCCTTTTTATACTCTAATTTTTAATACTATTTCTTAAAAGTAGTCTTTCCCCATGTTCAAGTAATTTGATCATCGTTTTTCTTGAATTTTTTGAATCGAATTTTTCTATTGATTCTATTAGTTTTTTGTGTGTTTCAATGACAAACTCAAAGTCTTCCATTCCATTTAAATTTGTATCATTTAAGTTTTTAATAAGCGAACTAAAAAATGAAGATGTTAAAAAAGTATATACTTTTTTAAATGAATTTAGCAAAAGTGGATAAACCAAGTTTCCACTAGCAATAGCTACTTCATGATGAAATTTAAAATCAAGTTCAACCAAATTTTCTATCCTAAAATCTTTTAACTTGTTGAGTTTTAATTTATTTAAAATCTCATGTTCTTCTTTGTTAATTTCTATTAATATATCCAACTCTTCCTTCTTTCGATTATTAGCTGCTAAATAAGCAGTTTCTGTTTCGATTAGTTTTCTTGTTGCACATAGACTTTCAATCAATTTTTTATCGATATTATTAGCTTGGAATGAAATCAAAGATTCAAGTATAGGTAAGGAACCATTTACCCTGTAATCATTTATAAAGTTTCCCTTTCCTGGTATCATATTTATTAAACCTTTTCCTTTTAGCACTATAAGAGATTCTCTAACGACTGGTCTACTGACTTCAAGAAGCTGTGCCATTTGTCTTTCGGATGGAAGTCTACTTCCTATTTTTAATTCTCCACTGATTATGCTATCTTCAATCTGCTTAACAACTTCATATACAGTCGTTTGCTTTTTTATTGGTTGAAATGTCATTTTCAATCCCTCTTAATCATATTTTCTATAACCTGTATTTTTATTCACTTTATTCTCTTATTTTATATTTCTTTAATTTATATTACTATTACCAAAATTTGTATTATCCATATTTCTTCTGTCTTTACTTCTATTAGCTGAATTTTCATAGCCTATATTTCTCTAGTCTATATTTCTATTACATATATTTTTATAATCCATATTTCTATTGTATGAATCTACTCTTTATTTTTCTATTGCTTATATTTTAGCAAATTAGTTCTACTTTAATAAAAAATGGGAAAAAAGTCTTTGGGTTTTAAAATATCTTAATACAGAATATTGGTCTTACCACCAGCCATTACTTTTAGTTTAAAATTTAAATATTTTGTTGTCAATAGATTTTTTAATTTTTCATTTAAAATAAAAGAGGCTACATATCATGTAGCCTCTTTTATTTTAAAACTTTTTAAAAAATTATTTTTTAGTAAAAAAAATTTATCTGTTTTTATCTATAGTGTTATTATTTATATTGTTTTTATTTATATTTTTAAACTGATTTTCCCATATAGGATCAAACTCTTTTTTTAAATCACTTTCATAATTTGCAAGTTTTTCATAGTAATCTTTATCTTTCAAGGCAATCTCGGCGTACTCATCTTCAGGTTTTGAACTTACAGTTAGAATGTTTTCTCTGAAATTTCTATAATGATCTCTTATTGAACATGGAAGAAGAAGGTTTTGGATCTTCTCTGATCCAACATTATTTAACACTGGATGATTGTACCCGTATGAATATTGCCATTTTCTACCATTTTCAAAAAACTTACTGAAAAGTGCATCGGTCAATGTTTTCCCATTCAAGTAAAGTTGTTTTATATTATCCTCATAATATGGTACAAATACACATGGCATAATATTACCATTCCAATCTATATATAAATAACCACCTGCTCTACCATAAGCTATACAACCATATGAAATCATGCCAGAATTCCAGAAATCTGCGACAGGATATTTTTTTTCAAAAAGGATTTTAGACCAAGTCTCCCATAATATTCTTCTTTGTTCTGCACTTAACATTAAATCTATCGTTGTTCCTCTACCTATTGGCATAAATTGGAAAACCCACATAAATGAGGCACCTATTTTTTCAAAATAATAATCATAAAATTCCTCTTTATTGATAATGTCAAAATTCTTTTTTGTTACAGTTACGGAAATACCAAAAGGGATACCATAGTTTTTTAATATCGTTGTAGCATCTATAATTTTTCTATAAACACCCTTACCCCTTCTCTCATCGGTCTGTTGCTCATAACCCTCAACAGAAATTGCTGGTATCAGGTTCCCAAGTTCATATATTTTATATGCGATATCATTATCTATCAATGTTCCATTTGTATATACCATGAAGAACATATTATTAAAATTTTCTGCAATATCTAAAAGATTTTTACCTTCTGATTTATATAAAAATGGTTCGCCGCCAGAGACAACAACTCCTTTATTCCCCCATTTTTCATAATTCTCCCTTAATATTGCTTCTACATATTTGTATTCTAGTGTTTCAGAATTAATACCTGAGGAATTTGCGTAGCAACCAGTGCAATTTAAATTGCATTTTTTTGTTGGAGATAATGTTATAAATCCTGGTGGATATATCCCGTATTGCTTATAGAAATCTTCTTTAATCTCATGATTCTCTAAAAGTTTATCTTGCAAAAAAACATTATTTAAAAGTCTTTTCATAAAATCTTTACTTAAATAATTTCTATTAAAATTCTTTTCAAATTGGGTTAGAACAGCTTCATAAAAGGCATATCTATATTCTGCTTCTTTTAAATTTCTATTTCTCTTATTTTTTACTAGAAAATCATTTTTAAGCTTTCTTAAAATTATCTTTTCAGTGTTCTTTCTAATTGAATTTTTAGATAAAAGTAGATCAGTGAAATTTTTAACTAAAAGATTAGATACCATAGATCCTCCTTTTAATATCATCTTTCAATATAATTTTGCAGTGGTCTATGAAGGAACAATTTAAAAATTATTGCAAATACAAAAGTCGCATATTAACTAAACGGTTAATTAACTTGCTTATAGATAACTAACCGTTTAGTTAATGTCAAGAGTTTTTTAAAAGATTTTTTATTTTGGAATCTTAATTTTTTTCTACAAATTTTATTGCAAATGGATAGGTTGATTCTATAAAAAAATTGATAAAATCATCTTTATCTTTAATTTTTTCCTCTTTATTCAAAAAAGCAAAGTTGATTAAAGGCATAAATATGGTCAATAGTATTTTATAAATTGATTTTTCATCTTCTAATATCTTTAAATTATATTTTTCAATCTCTTTATTCGCGTAAGATACTATCATGGTAAATTTATCAATTAAAATATCGAAATCATCCTTTTTACCCATGCCTTGGATAAATAAAACATTTATGATATCTGAATATTTATAAATATCATCTAAAATTATCCGTATAATCTGCCTATATGCATCAATCCCAAAACTTCTAAAGGAAGTGGCTTTTTTTATTATTTCTGGAACTATATTTTTTGTGAATTCATCAAAAAGAAAATTTAAGAGTTTTCTCTTACTTTCGAAGTAATAGTATATTAATGCCTTGTTCACATTTGCTTCAGTACTTATTTCATCAACTGATGTAGCATCGTAACCCTTTTTTGAAAATAGATGAGATGCAGCATCTAATATCTTTTTTATCGTTTCATTTGCCTTGATATCAATATTTAAAAATCCTTTTCCTTTATTCATATTTCAAAAATCAGTTTTATTTTCCCTTTATTTGAAGTTTTAATATAAAATAACTGTTCTTTCTCATCATAATAAGATTCAAAACTATCTGAAATTTGTTCTATTTCATTAAAGTAGAATCTTACCTTGTATCCTTTTTTGTACAATTTTTCTGGTATGAATATTACAGTTGGTTCATTTATATTAAAAGTAAATTCTTTATCTTCATTTATCCATTCAAAAATAATCCTTTTTGTTTTTGTATCAAAATAAAAAGAAAGTGGTATACCATTTATTGTTACTGGATATGGTCTTAAAAAGGTGCTTATTCCCCTTTTACCTTTTGTTATATCTTCTTTACAGTAAATTGAAAAATCTTCTTTATTCCAGTTATCTCCATATTTATGATTGTTTTCAACACAGTATGTCCAGATAGTTGAAGAAAGCATCAACTTGTCTATAGCATCATAAAACATGGAAATGGCGGTATTTGGAAGTATAAAATTTTTTATTTTAAAAGATATACCTTTAAAAATATCGAAAGGAAGACCAAATTCTCCAAGAAGACAAGGCATATTCCCCATATTTTTAACGGTATTTTCCTTCATTTTTTTAAGCTGATAGAAGTAGCTTTTTACTATATTCTTTTTACCAAAAACAGGTTTTCTTGTATCTGCTCTTATAGAAAAAAATGGGAAAAATACTTTTAAGACCATAGGAATACCATCATACCAATGAAATCCATGTATCATTTTTTTTGTTTGTCTTTCTTCGAACTCTGGAGCTTTTCCATGAGGTATCCCTTCGATAATTGTAAACCAATCCTCATTGATTTTATTTATTTCTTGCTGAAATTTAATGATAAATTGTTTTAAGTAATCATTTGCAAAATTTATCTCTTTACCATCAACCTTTGAAAAATAATCCTTTTTGATTAACTTTGGTTCACCATTTATTATATCCCATACTCCTTCAATTCTCCAGGGACATATAACACCATTTTTAAAAAGTGATATTCCATTTTCATTAAAAAGTTTTTTACCTATTGGTTTATAACCGAAAAAACCTTCATTATACTTATTAATATAAGTGGGAAATCCTGAAGCAAGCATCATGGATTGAAAACCTGTTGGTATATATCCCTTTGCATAGGAACAATTTTCGATTTTACTTAAATCTTTACAACCAATAAAACCAGGATGAGGTTCATTCATACTTCCGAAACCAACAATATTTCTATTATCCACAAGCTCTTTTGCAAGCTGCTTTATAGCATTAAAATATCTTGTTTGAAGATAATCTTGAACATTTTCACCTTCTACTACTAAATGAGGTGCAAAATCCTTTCCACCAAAAAAGAGAGTAAACATTGTAGCAGCAGCATATCTATTGTAGTTTGTAGGCCAGATCATAGATGGAAAATTTTTGGGATTATCTTTATGAAGAAGAGCCGAAAAAGTTACGCCAATCTTGTCAACATCGATTCCTATTTTATCAAAAGTCCACCATGGAGCGCCATCTCCTCCACTAAAGCGGCTATATATATCCTGATGAGGATCTATGTAGATATAAAAACCATAATCTGCTGCCTTTTTTAAAATAGATTTTATAAATTCAATATATTCTCTATCATAAACCCCAGGTTGATTTGGTTCTATAGCTTCCCAGGTTATCAAAAATCTTAAAAAATTAAAACCCCACCCCTTCATCCTTTCAAAATGTTGGTCAGCATCTTCAAGTTTACATGGTCGTGATACGAAAGATATTTTATCTCTATTTAAGCTTCCTTTTAGATGAGTAGAACCATTTGGTATGGTAGGGATTTTTGCATCTGAAGAAAAGTTACATCCTTTGAACAATAGAATCCTACCTTTTTCATCAATGAAATATCCATTTTTTCCCTTTACCATTATAACCACCTATTGATATAATTTTCCTATATTTTTATACAATTTCAATATTTATTTTTTTTCACTTTTATTTTTCATTTTTTACTTTTGATATCTTTAATTGTATTATTGCTTGGAATCTGAAAGATTCTCCCTGTTAAAGTATCCATTATTCACATATAAGAAAAGATCCTGCAAATTCACCATATTTATAACAATGGAACCATCTTTACCACTATTTATGGCTGTATTTAATAGTATTGATAAGGCATCTAGTATATTTATAGAATTAAAAGTCGAAGTCTTTGTACACCCACTTTTACCACCTGTGGCTTTTAATGAAAAATGCTCATAAATATTAAAATTTTTAGGACAATTAATAGTAATATCACCAGCATTCCCACCCTTCCCAGGTGAACCAGGTTTTCCATCTTTTCCTTTCGAACCATTTGGAGCGCCATTGTAACCATTCCCACCTTCCCCACCTTTTCCACCAGAGCCAGCATTACCACCATTTCCACCACTTGTATCGATAAATATCCTACCGATTATTGGATATAAATATATCCTACCTAAAATTCTATCATGAACTATTATAAAATAATCATTTGAATAACCAAAGAGCTGTCTTGGAACTTTATAATAAGCTATATCTAAAAACAATGATCTGCCATCTTCTCCATCTTCTCCATCACAACCATCCCCGCCATCTTCACCATCTTTACCACTTGGAGAAGAAGAAGTGCCATCTTCACCTTTTTTACCATCATGACCATTAGCTCCATCTAACCCATCCTTACCTTTGAAAATAAGATGAGGGAGATTATACCAATCAACATTAAAGATAAACTTGTTCTCAATCCTGTCTTTATATTTTGAGGAAACTATTAAAGTATAATCTTCATATGCCGCAAAAAGGTAATCTGGATTAAAAGTGAAATATAAGGCTCCGAAAAAGTTATGATCAAAAGTAATTGAATTATTAGGAGAGATAAAATTTAAATCATCCAATTTTGGATTTTTAATCTTTTTCCCTTCTTTAGTTATGATTACTAGTTTTGGGTAATAAGAAAAACCTGGAATTATCTTATCTACTTTACGAAAAGAATAGTATTCTGTAAGTTCCAAAGTAATTGATTGAATAGATACCTTTTTTAAACTTTGTTCAAAGCATGAGAAAGAAAAAAGTAAAATAATAAGAAGAGTAGATAAAGTAATTAATTTCTTAATTTTCTTTTGTTTTTTCAATATCTACCCCTTTTTATCTTTAATTTTAAAACCTTTAACCTTAAATACGATATATTATCTCATTCTATCTTATCTTTAATATTAAGCCTAGGAAACCTAAGGTTATCAAGAGCTGGATTATAATGAATTTAACCATAACCTGTGTATTTGACCAATTTCTTGTAGTTCTTACATGGTCATGGAGTGGAAATCTAGTATTATGGAAAATTTTTATCTTTAAAAATCTCATAAAGGCAACTTTTATAAGACCAGTTCCCCCATTTACTAGAAGAACTGTTGAAAGTATAAAATATAAGAAAGGATTTCCAGTTTTTAAAACCAAAGCTCCTATGAAAAACCCAAGAGAACGAGATCCGGCATCACCCATCAATACTGTGCTTGGATATGCATTGAACCAAAGGTATGCCATTAACGAGCCGACCATGGCAAAATCAACTACAGCCCACTTAGCACCTTCTGGTAAATGTGGCAAAAGAAGATATGATGATATTTTAGTATGACCAATAATTAAATACAAAAAGACACCCAAAGTTATAAGACAAAACATAACAAGAGCGCCAGAAAGGCCATCTACTCCATCGGAGCAATTGGTAGTATTTATAGATATCCATATTAAAGCTGTTGCGCCTAAAATGTACCAAATCTTTGGAACTTCTATTATTTGTTTAGTAAAAGGTAGCCAAATCTTTGTGTTTGAAAAATAACTTATAACAAAAGCTGCTGCCAATGCGAGAATAAAATCAAATAACGCTTTTTTATATTCACTCCAAGGTTTTTCGCTATTATCATCAAGATAACCTGTAAGCATTGTAAAAAGGGTTAGTATAACTATAATGGCAAGTTCCCAGTTCATTGGAGCTACTAAAAATGAAACAAGTACGAATATTACAATAAAAATTATTCCAGCACCAGTAGGTTTTCCTTTTGCATGAGTAGAATCATGGGCAAAATTTCTTCCTCTATCATGTGGTAAATATTTTGAAAATTTCGGGATTGCAATAATTGAAAAGAGAAAAGATAGATATAATGAAAGTAAAATCATGAAAGAGTGAGATTCAAACAATCTAAAAGGACCAAAATAAGTTTTTAATCTTGCAAGAAGTTGTAACATATTTTTTCCTTTATTGGTTATTAATAATTACTAGCTATTGGAAACTATTAAATTAATTTTTTTATGTAATTTATTTTTAAATATTAAAAATTCATTTTTAACTAACAATTTGGATTTTAACATTATATTAATTTATCTTAATATTAATTTATCCTGGAAAGTTTAATCTTATCTTCAAATTGTAAAAGCTGATTTTCAAAAATAGGAAAAATTTCTTCGGTTTTTGATTCTACAAGAATAAAGCATATAGTTTTTGAATCCTTAACAACCGAATTTAACTCTTTTAAGTGAAGATTTGCTATATCTATTGAGTTAACAATTTCAGCTATAATCTTAGTGGAATTTTCTTCACTTTCAATCTTGTATTTTCTAGAAAAAGTAGCGAAAGGGTCGTTCCAGCTAACTGAAATAATTCTTGAAGAACCATATTCATTTAATACTTTTTGAATAAATTTGCATTGAGCCTTATGAATTATGACTGAATGTTTTGCAACACTTATAAATCCTACTATTTTATCTGCTGGTTGAGGTTTACAACAAGTAGCAAATTGATACAAGATATTGTGATTCCCAAATATATAAACATATTTATTTTCAGAAACGCCCTGCTTTGAAATATCTACTTTTTTTTCGGTATCTATCGAGTTTATAACATTTGAAGCAGCTTCGGACGAAAGTTTAATTTTCTCCTTTTTATTTTGTTGATCTATCTGTTTAAAAAATGACCTAATTTTTGACTTAGCTTTTCTTGTTTTAGTTATTTCCAACCAATCTATAGATGGTAGCTGTTTTTTAGATGTTAATATTTCAACTACTTCACCACCTTTTAATCCTTTTCTAATGGGAGCAAATCTTCCATTTATCCTTGCTCCTATGCAGTGAAGCCCTACTTCGGTATGAATTGCGAAGGCAAAATCTAGTGCTGTCGCATTTTTTGGTAGTTGAACCACATCTCCCTTTGGGGTGTAGACAAAAATCTGCTCCGATAAGATTTCAGCCTTTAAGTTTTCCATGAGATTTTCATCTGAAAAATCTTTTTGTTTCCAATCTTTTAATTTAGAGAAAATTTTCAGTTCTGTTTCTATCTTTTTTTCATCAGAAATGTTTTCTTTGTACATCCAATGAGCAGCAACACCATATTTTGCGTTGTTATCCATTTCGTATGTTCTTATTTGAACCTCAATATGTTTACCATTGTTATCTATGACGGTTGTATGTAAACTCTGATAAAGATTTGCTTTTGGGAAAGCTATATAATCTTTAAATCTTGATGGTATCGGTTTATAAAGGTTATGAATTATACCTAAAATAGTATAGCATTCTCTTATAGAATTTGTAAGTATTCTAATACCCATTAAATCATATATCTCGTCGATATTTTTATTCTGATATTTTAATTTTCTATAAATTGAATAAAAATGTTTCCCTCTACCTTCTATTTTAATATTTTCTAAGCCCTCTTTTTCAATAGCAGTTTTAATTGCTTGAATAATTGAATCAATATATTTTATCCTATCTTCCCTTTTTGAAGACACTGCATTCTTTATATATTGGTAAGATTTATAATCTAAGTAATAAAGAGACAAATCTTCAAGTTCATCTTTAATCCACTCAATACCAAGTCTTGAAGCTAATGGAGCATATAGCTCCAAAGTATTTTTTGCTATCTCCTGTTGCTTGATTGGTGGTTGAAACTGCAAGGTTCTCATATTGTGCAGTCTGTCAGCAAGTTTTATTATAAGGACTCTTAAATCATCAATTATTGAAAAAATGAATCTTCTTAAATCTTCATAACCTTTAGAAACAAACTGAGCACTATTTCTCATTGCAGATATTTTAGTCACGCCTTTTATAAGTTTTAAAATTGTGGGATCAAAATCTTTAAGAATCTCTTCTTCATTTGTTTCTGTGTCTTCTAAAATATCATGCATTAATGCAGCACAAATAGTGTTAAAATCCATCTTCAAATCGAGAAGAATTATGGCTACTGAAAGAGGGTGCACGATGTAATCTTCACCAGACAATCTTTTTTGCCCTAAATGCTTTTCATAAGAAACTTTATAGGCTTTTAGTATTAATTCTTTTTCTTTTTCATCAAAAATACTAATCTTCTGGAAAAATTCTTGCTCTAAACCTTGAACCTGTGAAATCATATTTTTTGTCCAGCAACTACCCTTCCTATACCTTGAAAATCATTCACTATAAATGTATCAAAATCAGATTTCTTCAATATTGTAGCAACATCTTTGGCATGTTGGTTATCTGAAACCTCAAGTGCTAGAAATCCATATTTTTTCAATAAAAATGAGGATAAATAAACAATTTTTTTATAAAATATATTTTGTTCTTTTGGAGG
>JAAZOT010000065.1 GCA_012797605.1 Spirochaetales bacterium
GTTTTAATAGAGTATTTAGTCCTGATGTAGACCTAAAAATAGCAGTCGAATTATTAAAAAAGGATATTGAGGAAAAGTTTAGTGAAAAAATTGATTAGTATCGATATAGGTTCAACATATACAAAGGGAGTTCTTTTCTTATATTTTGAAAATGAATCGATTGATGAAGTCTATCTAGAAACCAATAGAATAAATAAATTATATATTAATGGTATCTTTAATAGCTTAATAATACCGATAAATAGAGCTCAAGTGCCAACAACTACAAATCATCTAGCAGATGGTTTCTTTGAAGTCCTCTCTGAACTTTTATCAGAAACAAAAATCAATGGTAAATTTATAAATCAAAATAATATAGAAATCAAAGGAAAAGAGGAAGAAAAGAACAATGATATTGAGGTATTTTATTCGTCTTCTGCAAAAGGTGGTTTAAATATTGTAGCAATAGGAATAGTTCCAGAATTAACTTTGAAAACAGCAAAATTGACCGCTCTTTCGGCCGGAGGAAAGGTCACAAAAGCTTATTCATATAGATTAAACAAAAAAAATATAAAAGAAATAGATCAAATAAATCCTGACATTATTCTTTTTACTGGGGGAACAGATGGAGGGAATGAAGAAATAAATATTCATAATGCTAAAATGCTCTCCAGTTTATCTATAAGACCCGTAATTCTTTATGCAGGCAATCAATCATGTTCCGATGAGGTCTATGAAATTTTATCATTAAGTAATTTTGATATAAAAGTAACTGAAAATGTTCTTCCGGAAATAGATAAGATTAATATCGAACCAGCAAAAGATTGTATAAGAGATATATTCTTAAAAAAAATAATCCATGGAAAAGGTCTTGATCAGATTGTAGATAAAATTGGTTTTTACCCTGAACCAACGCCACTTTCAGTTTTTAATTTTATTTCAGTAATACCTGATAATGTAAAAAAGATTAAGGGTTTGCTACAGAAATCAACAATAGTACAGAATAATATTAAAGAAAATGCTTATTATGAAAATATAACTAAGCTATTAAATAAAAATTGGGAAAGCTTTATAGCGATCGATATGGGGGGAGCAACAACAGATTTTTATTCCTATCATAAAGATAAAATAGAGGATAGTAATGTTTTATTAAGGGGACTAAGCGAACCAACTGTTAAAAGAACCGTTGAGGGAGACCTTGGGATGAGAGTATCCGCAAAGGCGGTTTTGGAAAGTGGTATGGAACTTTTAAAAATTATTTCTAAGGATAATATTATAAATATTGAAGAAAATGATTTTATTGATATCTTTTCTAATTATATAGATAAAATCCATGAAAACCCATCTTATATCCCAGAGAATGATGAAGAACAATATTTTGATAGAATAATAGCAACAATCTGTATTAGATTATCTTCGTTAAGACACGCTGGCAAATACAAAAGGATATTTACTGTAAATGGTGAAAAACTTATTCAATATGGAAAGAATTTAAGACATGTTAAAACATTAATAGGAAGTGGTGGTTATCTTTCTAGGATGAATGATATGTTTTTAAAAAATTTTTTAACTTTTTCGTATGAGAATTTTTTCAATAAAGATTCCTACTATGAAGTAGATGAAGAAATCCCTTTGCTTCCTGAATCAATAGATTATTTAAAAGATAAAGAATATTATTTACCAATACTTGCAAATGTAGCGAGAAAATATCCTTTAGAAAGTGTTTTATGTTTTATTGAAAATTTAGAAGTATACGATTGAGAATGAATAAAATAATTAATTAGAGGGTATTTATGGTGTTCAAAAGAGAATTAAAAAACAAAAAGATCGATATTGAACTTTTTTTTGAAGAAAGAAAAGAGGTACTTAATTGTTGGTATACAGGTAAAATATTAGAGGATATCAGAGAAGGTGTTGAGTATCAAAAAAGTATTCCAGAGTCTAAGAGATTTTCGACCTTGTTAAGGGATGCTGATCAAAAAAAACAGACACTAGTTCAACCAAGGGCAGGGGTTGCATTAATTGAAGAGCATATTGAACTTTTAAGGTATCTTGAGCAAGAAGCAGATCTTCTACCAACCACTATAGATGCATATACTAGGCAGAATAAATATATTGAAGCCGAGAAAGGGATACAGAGATCTAAAGAAGCAGGAAGATCTTTGTTAAATGGTTTTCCTGCAGTAAATTGGGGTGTAGAAAATTGTAGAAAGGTCATAGAAAGTTTAAAAAAGCCAGTACAGGTAAGGCATGGGACTCCAGACGCTAGATTGCTTGCTGAAATAACCCTCGCTGCAGGATTCACTTCATTTGAAGGTGGTGGTATATCTTATAATATACCATATGCTAAAAGTGTTGCCTTGGAAAAGTCATTGAAAGATTGGCAGTATATTAATAGATTGATTGGGTATTATGAGGAAAATGGTGTAAGAGTAAATCTCGAACCATTTGGACCACTTACTGGTACATTAGTACCACCATTTATTTCTAATACTATTGCAATTATTGAAGGACTTCTTGCTTTAGAACAAGGAGTCAAATCTATAACTTTAGGGTATGGTCAATTGGGAAACCTTGTCCAAGATGCCGCAGCTATCATATCTTTGAAGGAAATAGCAAATGAAATATTTAATAAATTTGGTTATAAAGATTATGAATTAACGACAGTTTTCCATCAATGGATGGGTGGTTTCCCAGAAGATGAAGCTAGGGCTTTTGGAGTAATATCATCTGGTGCTGTTGCTGCTGCATTAGCAAAAGCGACTAAGGTTATTGTAAAAACCCCACATGAAGCATTAGGAATACCTACAAAGGAGGCAAACTTACAAGGCTTAAAGGCAACAAAGCAAGTTGTAAATATGTTTTATGAGCAGACAATGGACAGATCAGAAAATCTTGAAAAAGAGATAAAAATAATTAAAAATGAAGTACGATATCTTTTAGAAAGGGTTATTGAAGCAGGTAATGGCGATTTAGCATTAGGGGTAGTTAAATCATTTGAAGCAGGGATTTTAGATGTTCCATTTGCTCCTTCTATTTATAATAAAGGCAAGATTATGCCAGCAAGGGATAACAATGGGGCTGTTAGGGTCCTTGATGCAGGATTTGTACCTATATCAAAAGAAATGTTGGAATTCCATAAAGAAAAAATTCAAGAAAGAGCAGATTTTGAAAATAGAGAACCAGGATTTCAAATGCTTGTTGATGATATATATGCAATTAGCAAGGGTCGACTAGTTGGAAGACCAAGAAAAATTTGAAAGATGGTAAGTTTTTGAATTTTATAAATAAAATTGGTTAAATCTTTAAAGAAAATATTTGAGAAAAGGAGAAAATTATATGAAGATAAAGGATGTGATATTTTCTGAAGGGAAAACAGGTTTCTTTTTCGATGATCAAAAAGCTATTAAGAAAGGAGCATCTCAAGACGGTTTTATTTACATAGGAAAACCAGAAATTCAAGGTTTTGAAGCAATAAGACAAGCAGGAGAATCTATTTCAGTAATTATATTGTTGGAAGATGGGCAGATTGCAGTAGGGGATTGTGCCGCTGTTCAGTATAGTGGCGCAGGTGGTAGAGATCCTCTATTTTTAGCAAATAAATATATACCTTTTCTGGAAAAAAATATAAAACCTCTCCTAATAGGAGAAAATTTAAAAAGTTTTAAAGATCTTTCTAGAAAAATAGATAATCTTATTATTGACGGAAACAAGATTCATACTGCTTTGAGATATGGTTTAAGTCAAGCTATTTTGGATGCTATCTCAAAAGCTTATCATGAAACTATTGTCGAAACAATATGGCGAGAATATAACCTTCCAAAAATAATAAAGAAAGTTCCAATCTTTGGTCAATCAGGTGATGAAAGATATACTAATGTAGATAAAATGATCTTAAAAGAAGCAGATGTCCTACCACACGGACTAATTAATAATGTAGAAACGAAGTTAGGAAAAAATGGCGAACTGCTTAAAGAATATATAAGTTGGATTGTGAACAGAATAAAGAAAATAAGGATTCATAGTAATTATAATCCTACTATCCATATTGATGTTTATGGTACAATTGGTATAATATTTGATAATAATATAGAAAAGATAGCTGATTATTTAGCCTCTTTAGAAAAATATTCTGAAAGTTTCCAATTGTATATAGAAGGTCCAGTTGATCTTGGGGAAAAGAATAGACAGATAGAATATTTAAGTAAAATAAAGGAGAGATTGGAAAATAATGGTTCAAAAGTAAAGATTGTTGCAGATGAATGGTGTAACACATTTGAAGATATTATCGAATTTACAGACGCCAAAGCATGTCATATGGTTCAAATAAAAACTCCGGATCTTGGTTCTGTACATAATATAATTGAAAGTGTTATATATTGTAAAAATAATGGAATGGAAGCATATCAAGGAGGGACTTGTAATGAAACAGATGTATCAGCAAGAATTTGTACGAATATAGGTGTTGCAGTTCAATCAGATAGATTGCTTGCAAAACCAGGTATGGGCTTTGATGAAGGATTTGCTATTGTGAAAAATGAGATGGAAAGAATAATAAATATTTTGAAATATAAAGATATTAGAAGATAGTCAATTAATACTTTTATTTAAAATACTAGTTTGTACTAGTAAAATTCATAATGAAAAATTAGATCTGATTTGGAGGTAAAATGATAAGAAGTGATATATTAAACAAAAATCCAGAAAAAGATGAATTTAAAATATTATCCCCAACCGCGATTCTTGGATATGGATTTCCAGAAAAATCCTTTTTGAATGCTATGGAGATGAAACCAGATCTAATTGCGGTAGATGCTGGTTCTACTGATCCAGGACCATATTATCTAGGAGCTGGTGTTTCATTCACGGATAGACTTGGAGTAAAAAGAGATCTGAGATATATTCTTACTCATGGTGTTAAAAATGGTATACCAATTGTCATTGGTTCAGCTGGAGGAAGTGGAGCTAAACCACATATGGATTGGTGTGAGAAAATCATAAAAGAAATTGCCATGGAAGAAAAACTTACTTTTAAGCTTGGTAAGATATATTCAGATATTGATAAAAAATTATTAACTGAAAAGTTTAAAAATCAAGAATTAATCCCACTTGGAATTCCAAATGTTTTAAATCTTGATGATATTGAAAAAACTACTTATGTGGTTGCTCAAATAGGTGTCGAACCTTTTATTGAACTTTTAAAGGAAGGTTGTGATGTCATTTTAGCTGGAAGAGCCTATGACCCTGCATGTTTTGCATCTTTGCCAATAATGCTTGGTTATGATAGAGGATTGGCTATTCATCTTGGTAAAATTTTAGAATGTGCAGCTATAGCTGCCTCACCAGGTTCAGGTTCTGATTGTGCTTTTGGAATATTGAAAAAAGATTCTTTTATACTAGTGCCATTAAATGAAGATAGGATATTCACTACGCAATCAGTTGCAGCTCATTCTTTGTATGAAAAATCAGATCCAGTTCATCTTCCAGGTCCAGGTGGCGAGTTAAATCTAGAAGATGTACAGTTTTTAGATATTGGAAATGGAATGGTAGAAGTTAAAGGTTCTAAATATATCAAATCAAAAAAAAATATGGTAAAATTAGAAGGTTCTAAAAAGGTCGGATATAGAACAATTACAATTGCAGGCTCTCATGATCCGGTAATGATTGAAAAAATAGACTCTGTAATAGATAAGGTAAAAGAAAGGGTCAATATGCTTTTAGAAAAAGAAAACATTAAAGGGGATATCTTTTTCCATGTATATGGAAAAAATGGTGTAATGGGTCGTCTTGAACCAATTAATAAGGCTTTTTCTTATGAGATTGGAATTTTAATAGAAGCCATTGCTGATACTCAAGAAAATGCAAATACCATTTGTTCTCTTACAAGATCTACTATGCTTCATTATGGTTATGAAGAAAGAATTTCAACAGCAGGTAACCTTGCTTTCCCTTTTTCACCTTCAGATATTAAAGCAGGAGAAGTATATATATTTTCAATTTACCATCTTATGGAAATAACCGATTTTTCATTGTTTAAAAAGGAAATAGAAATTGTTAATTATTGTTAATTGATTAGATGTTTAATTTTAATAAGAGGGAAATATGGCAAAAAAAAATATTAGAGAGATTGCAAAGGTCATAAGAAGTAAAAATTCAAGTCCATTTGAAATTACTTTTGATATTATATTTAAGGATCTTGAGACTTTTAATAAAGTTAAGGAAAATAACCTAATAACTAAAAGTTTGATTGCTAGTTTATATAAATTAAAAGAAGATGAAATAATGGATATTATATATTTTATGCCAGCATTAGCTGTAAAGTTTGGAATGAAAAGAATAGTTACTTCAGGTGCTCCGGGAGATACAGATGTCTATGGTGCACAGCAACATGGTCCACTTTTAAATATTGAACTTGATCTATAAAACTTTTAAAAGATTGAAAAATGAAATTAAGATTATAAAATTTTTATTTAAAAGGTATTATATGCTTTCGATGCCAATTAAAGAAAATTTAAGGTTTGCCGTATATTACGCTCCCAGAGGAAGATATAGGTTGTATATCTTGGGTAGTCAAATAGCGGATAAATTTTTATATCCTACTGATTATCTTATAGGGATAATAGGTGCAGAAGGATCTGGTAAATCAACTCTTATCAGAGGGGCTTTCCCTGGGTTAACCCTAACTAATGATGATGAAGGAATCAATATTAGAAGAAATCCAATATTTGACTTTGATTCAGATGATTTTTTTTCTGGACATACCTTCCATATAGATGTTAGACATGAACTTGCATTTCATCAAATGTATGAAATAGTTGAAGCTATCGATAAAGTTGTTCATTCAAAAAGAAGAGTCATTGTTGAGCATTTTGATCTAGTCTACCAAAATCTTGGTTATAATGCCCAAATAATTTTTGGAATCGGGGAGGAAGTTAGAGTATATAGACCTTCAATTCTTGGTCCATCACCTTATAAAATAAAAGAAGTTGCTGAAACCAACCTTATATACAGATTGATGGCTCATACAGCAGAAGATATGGTTGGACTCGTATTAAATAAATTGTATGGAACAAAAAGAGATATCTTACATTCTGATGTAAGACATGGTTTTGTCATAGGTTTCGGTGAAAAACCAGATATCGATATAGAATTAGTTGAAAATGAAGTAAAAAAACTTATAGATAAAAATTTACCTGTTTCCCCTCTTGCTGGAGATTATATATCTATTGGTGATGAACAATATTATTGCACTGGAAAAAGAATCCATGTAAAAAATACTAAGGATGTAAAAAATTTTAGACTAATAAAACAATTAAAATTTGATCCAATATCAAAACAGTATTTATTAATTGGTTTTATAGGAGAAGAAGAAATTGAAATAATGAATGAATTTCCACCTTTAATTATTGATAATTATTGATTTTGCGGATTCCCAATAAATTACATATCAAAATGATTTTTTTGAGTTTTTATTTGGTTGAAAAAAAATAACTATAAAAGGAATAAGATGAAAGATAGGATAATTTTATTCAATGAGTTAAAAAACAAAATTTATGAGCTTATACTTAAGACCTCTTATGATTTACCATCAGATGTTTATATAGCTATCGAGGAAAGCATAAAAAAGGAAGAATCATCTCTTGGTATTTCTATATTGCACAAATTACTCAAAAACGCAGATATTGCAAAATCCGAAAAAATGCCAATTTGTCAGGATACTGGGACAGCAGTTTTTTTTATCGAAATGGGAGAAAAAGTTAAGATAAAAGGTGGTTCTATTAAGGATGCAATATTTGAAGCCACAAAAGATGCCTATGATAAAGGTTATCTAAGAAAATCTATGGTCAAGGATCCCATTTTTGATAGAACCAATACAAATACAAATCTTCCTCCAATAATTCATTTCGATATAATCGAGGGTGAAAAGATAAAAATTAAATTTGCTCCAAAAGGAGGAGGAGCTGAAAATATGAGTTCCTTAAAGATGTTTAAACCTTTAGATACAGAAGAAGCCATAACAAATTTTGTGGTAGATACAGTTTTAAAAGCGGGAGGTAATCCTTGTCCTCCTATTATTATAGGTATAGGAATAGGTGGTAACTTTGAAGAAAGTGCAATTCTTGCAAAAAAAGCATTATTTAGGAAAATAGGTGAAAGAAATAGTAACCCTAAATATGCTAAACTTGAGGAAAAAATAAAAAATGCAGTCAATAATACAGGTATTGGACCACAAGGTTTAGGAGGAAGAATTACTTGCCTCGACCTTTTTATAGAATATTTTCCTTGTCATATAGCTTCATTACCAGTTGCTATAAATTTAAACTGTCATGCAGCAAGGCATGGTGAAATAGAGATTTAAAAATTGATGTAAAGAAAATGATTGAAATTAAGTATAAGTAAAAATTTATTTTGAAGGAATTCTAAAAAAAGATAAAAAATATTAAATTTAAAAAGACTAAAATAAGAAAGATTAAAATAAGAAAGATGGTATATATGGAAAAGATTATAAAAATTAGTACACCTTTATTGGATGATGTTATCAAAGAATTGAAAGCTGGAGATGAGGTTTATATTTCTGGTAAAATTTATACAGCAAGAGATATGGCTCATAGTAGGCTTATTGATCTAATTCAAAAAGGGGAAAAACTTCCAATAGACTTGAAAGGAAATGTAATTTATTATGCAGGCCCAACTCCTCCTAAAGAAGGGCAAGTAATAGGAAGCATAGGACCTACGACTAGTGGAAGAATGGATCCATTTGCACCAAAACTATTAAATGCAGGATTAAAAGGGATGATTGGTAAAGGAAATAGAAGTAAAGAAGTAATTGAAAGTATAATAAAAAATAGGGGAATATATTTTGTTACAATTGGTGGAGCTGGAGCTTTGATATCCAAATCGATTAAATCTTCTAAAATAATATGTTATGAGGATCTAGGCACGGAGGCTATTCGAGAGTTAGTTGTAGAAGATTTTCCCGCTATTGTCGCAATAGATAGCCTTGGAAATAACCTATACGAAATAGGCATAGATAGATATAGAAAAATCTAATATTATTTTCATATTCAATTATTCTTTTTTCAATTATTGCTTTTGAAGCAATCAAGTTATATTTTTTTCTTTTTTGACCTTTATAAGTTTGACAAAAAGAACCAATTTTCATATATTTTATTTATAAAATCTTCTTTTAAAAAAATATTACAGTTTAAATATAAGCATTATCAGGATTATGAGGATTTTATAAGCAAATTAAAAATTCAGGTGGTAAAAATGACTTTACTTGAACTTAAAGATGTCACACTAGAAAAAGAAGGTAAATATTTACTAAAAAACTTGGATATGGAAATATGGGCAGGGTATGTTCATGCAATAGTTGGTCCAAATGGTGCTGGGAAGTCAACTCTGGCTCATACTATAATGGGACTTTCTGGTTATAGGCAGATTTCTGGAGATATTATATTTGAAGGAAAATCAATAAAGGAATATTCAATAGATGAAAGGGCTAAACTTGGTCTTACTCTTGTTTTTCAAGAACCTGCAAGATTTGAAGGGATAAAAGTAAGTGATTTCATTTTAGCTGGAAGCAAAGAAAAGAAGGTTGAAGTTGTTGAGAATGCACTAAATAAGGTTGGATTAAATCCACAAATTTATAAGGATAGGGCAGTAGATAAGACTCTTTCGGGGGGAGAAAGAAAAAGGATTGAACTTGCCTCTGTTTACGCTATGAATCCTAGACTTGTTTTGATGGATGAACCAGATAGTGGAGTAGATCTTGATTCTTTAAAATATATTTTTGACATAATTAAAGATATAAAAAATAGAGGTTCGACAGTAGTTCTTGTGACTCATAGTCCAACTGTGTTAAAACAAGCAGATCACGCTTTTTTAATATGTGGTGGAAAGATTGTCGATAAAGGGACGATGCATAAAATGTTCGAGTACTTTAGTGGCAAATGTAAACCATGTGCTCATGTAGGGAACCCAGATGAAACTGAAATGTCTAAAAATGTAACTTAAATAAAAAATAAATTCATTGCATAAAATAAATAAAGAAGGATTCAAGATGCCAGATGATAAAGAATTACTTTCACAAATGCTTAAATCTATAGATATCGAGCAGTTTTCAGAAGATATTGCTCATGTTGAAATTCATGGAAATAAGGTTTTAGGACTAAAATTAGTAGAAGGATTAAAAGTAGAATCGCAGAGTATTGAAGATGGTATTAATGTTAAGATTGTTGTAGAAAAAAATATCCATATAAGAAATCCAGTTAGATTTTGCTTTGGGATGATTCCAGAAAATGGTGTTCAAAAGATAAATATAAATACAATTTTAGAAGAAAATTCTTATGCTTCTTTTATTGCAACTTGTACTTTCCCAAATGCAAAAAATATTCAACATTTAATGGATGCAAAGATAGTTTTAAAAGAAAATTCTACCTTGAATTACTTTGAGAGACATGTTCATGGTCCGGAAGGAGGAGTAATAATAATTCCTAAAACTATTGTATATTTGCAAAAAAAGGCAAAGTTTAGTACAGAGTTTGAACTTATAAAAGGATCTGCAGGATCAATAGATTTAGATTATTCTGCTTTTCTTGATGAAGATGCTGTTGTCAGTATGACTACAAGAATTTTTGGTAGAGCCAGCGATAAAATAAAAATAAGTGAGAAGGCAAATCTTAAGGGAGATAGATCTGTAGGAGTTTTAACAAGTCATATCGCATTAAAAAATATGTCAGAAGCAGAGATTATAAACGAAATCATCGCAGATGGAATATATGCGAGAGGACATGTAGATTGTAAAGAGATTATTCAAGATCAAGCTAAAGCAAGAGCTATCCCTATAGTACAGGTAAACAATAAACTTGCACATGTTACTCATGAAGCTGCTATCGGTTCTGTCGATTCAAAGCAACTTGAAACACTTCTATGTAGAGGACTTACCGAAGATGAGGCAACAGATTTAATAATAAATGGTTTATTGAAATAACTCATTTACCAAAATAATCACAATTATTAATAAAAATTTAGTTCTATTTGCATCTTGCAATATTTTTAAAATATCCTATTTTACAAGTATAAATTATGTAAAAGA
>JAAZOT010000066.1 GCA_012797605.1 Spirochaetales bacterium
CAAACTTAGACACAGCTGTAGAATTAGAAGGATCTCCTGTTATGCCTGAATCAGATTTCAAAGAAAAACTTTTTTAAATTTTTATTATAACCCTATTAAAATAGTCCTCATAATGAATATTATAAATGCGTCATATCGCGGTTTAACGAAATAAAGTTTCTAATTAAAAATCAATGAACTTATATTAAGGCTTTATTTTAAAAAATAGAATTAATCCTAAAAAACCTTTGATATTCAAAATTAAATATAATTCAGAAAATTTGAATATTCATTGCAAAGTTTTCATTTTCATCAATTTTCTTAACTTTGATCCAGTTGGTTACTGTTATCCTTAATTCAGGTAAGATATAGTGTAGTGAGAACACCTTAAAAAATCTTCAATGTGCCACCAAACTTGCCTATTCAAGTTTTATGTCAATTAAAAAAGTCTTAAATCTCATTTTAAATTAAAATTAAACTTCAATCCATATCAGGTTAAAATAATACGTTAAAAAGAATAAAGAAAACGCCCATAAACGACGTGGGCGGATTCAGAACAAGAAATAGAGTTGTGTCTAACTAATATAGAGTGCAACCATGTATATATACTTATACCTATTCATACATCAAACCCAACCATGAACAGGATACATTTATATAGTAGGAGAAAGTAACATCTTGTCAGTAGTAAACGGAGATGATATATGGAAACGCAATAAACGGCATGGAACTTTGAAGGAATCCCAAAGAACAACACTTTAAAGTTGGGTTCAGGACAGGAGATAGAGTTGTGTCTATTCTCTTTATCTCGTTTTGAAACCCTCCTAAAAAGGAGGTGGTCTCCTGGGGTATGAAATCCTCGTAGCAGCAAGAGTGCTATTAATGGCCTCAGGTTTGCTCTTAGAGTATATCGCAATCTTCGGCATGTAAAAATGCCGAAGGTTTTTGACTTCGAAAGATACCCCAATTTTTAATTTTTTAGACCGCCCCAGAAAGATAAAAAGGAGGTTATAACATTCCAAACAAACCTAGAAAAAGGATCCGAAGTCCAATAACACATAAATATTATGGATTAAGGATCTATAACACCAAAAATGGTAATCGTGGGGAAATCAAAGGTAAATGGCATCCCCCTAAAAAAACCAACAAATAAACAAGGAGGCAGGAAGCTCTGCTTCCTTATTTTTAATTTTTTAATTTTTATTAAAATAGAAAGGAGATTTTTTTATGATTAAGGATTATAAGCCACCTGAATTTGAAAAAGATGCTTTTAATTGTCCTCATTGCAATGCATATGCTCATCATGAGTGGCTTGAAATTTTTGGAACTAAAATTAAACACCCAGGTGATAAAGAAACATTTGATATTTATTCTTACGAAATGGCCCGCTGTGCGAGTTGCCATGATTATTCTATTTGGTTAGAAGAGGAATTAATATATCCTAAAACATCAGCAGCTCCATCACCTATTGAAGATATGCCTGAAGATGTTAAAGAAGATTTCAAGGAAGCGAGGGCTATTGTCAATGCATCTCCCCGAGGTGCAGCTGCTATATTAAGGTTAGCGCTGGAAAAACTTATGCCACATATAGGTGGAGAAGGTAAAAATCTTGATAAAAAAATTGGTAATTTAGTTGATAAAGGATTGCCTGTTGAAATACAAGAAGCTTTAGATTCATTACGAGTTATAGGAAATGAATCTGTTCACCCAGGCGAACTAAATATGAAAGATGATACTAAAACAGCTTTATACTTATTCGATATCTTAAATTTCATCGTTGACACAATGATTGTTCAACCAAAAAAACGAAAGGAAATATTCGAAAGATTACCCAGTTCTAAGAAAGAAGGCATAAAAAATAGAGATAAAAAATCATAACTTCAATATCTAAATCTAATCAAAAAGAACTCTATTGAAGTTATTTATTGACCTTAATTGATGTAAAATAAGGAAACATTTAATATATACCGTTTCCATAGATGGTTACTAAAAGTTAAGAAAAAACTAGCGCCAAAAGAGAGTGAGCCCTGAGCTTGGGCCACTCATGTAGTATAGACTATTGTAGCTATTGCTATATATATTTTCGCCA